>CAYLSJ010000066.1:0-4187 GCA_964386655.1 uncultured Candidatus Bathyarchaeia archaeon
GCACGGTCGAGAAAAGCTGTCATCAACTCCAGATACTCCTCCTGCAATCTAATCGTGCTTCTCAAAGTGTACGGCTGCGCATGAATCTCCTTCAGCATAAAATGTGGATAACCCTCCTTCTCAGCTATCTCAGGAACCCAGTCAATTCTCTTCGACTTCCGTGACACTTGGCTCCAATCAGAGAACCTGCGAATCTCACACTCCTGTGCACTGAGAATGGCAATTTCGCCGCTTTCAACCGCTACAGTCTCATTCGTCATAGGCAGAAAAGTCGGAATATCAGAGGAACAGTACACAGCATCCTTAGCTATACCAACTGTCAGAGTATTCTCCTTCTGCGCACAAAAAATCCTACCAGAGTCCACAACGCTGATAACAGCTAGGGCAAATGAACCCTCAAGCCTATTTAGCGTCTCATGTAAGGCATCGTCAAAACGCAAACCCTTCTTAAGCTTCTCCTCAATCAAATGAGAAACGACTTCAGTGTCAGTCTTCGACCTAAAAACATGCCCACCTTCCTCCAATTCCCTCTTAATCTCAGCATAATTCTCAATTATTCCATTTTGGGCAACCGCGATTTTTTCATTACAATCAACATGGGGATGTGCGTTCACCTGAACAGGCGCTCCATGAGTCGCCCACCTAATATGACCTAACCCCACATTACCCGGCAGGTCATCAAGGTTGTATCGTGCATGAACCTCATCGATTCTTCCACGATCTTTCTTCACGTATAACTTGCCTTCATGGACAGTTGCCTCGCCAACCGAATCATAACCTCGATGTTCAAGCCTTTTCAAAGCTTCATGAATAACGGGAGCAGCGTTTCCATCCTTGAGAACACAGCCGAATATGCCAACCATGTCTTTATGCCTCCTTTCCTCCGCCTGCTTTCTATCATATTGGTTTTGCCAAACTTTATTTTATCGATTTCTTAAATACTACGAACCGTCCTAAGCGACATGGATATTGGAAGGATGATAAATGATTATCGCCTTCTTCGAAGATGAGCATTACGGGAACTTCCTTCCCCTAACCTACACCAGACCAGTTTTTGAACTGAAAACAGGGATGCTCAGCCTACTTGAACGCGCCCAAAAACTACTTCAGCCGTCAAGAACCCTTTGCTTCACACGAAACTACCTAGCACCCACTTTGAAGAAACGAACCCCACATCGAGTCAATGACCCAAGAGCAATCGATGACGATGCCCTACTCGTGAACGGGGCTTTAGTAGTCAATGAAAAGACGAAACAGCTCATCAAGCAAAAACTTGGAAAGAATACCCTAATGATGCAGGATGGAAGAATAGCCTTAGCCCATCTGAGCCAAGACATTGCTCAACAATACGCACACGAGCTGTGCAAACCTCTAACAGCCAAGGCATTCAAGAAGCTGCTTACAAAATGCAAACAACTTGAAGCTTCAAAGCTGCCCCTACTAACCTATCCATGGGAACTTGTAAACCATAACGCAGAGCTAATCAAGGAAGACTACGCGGTAATAGAGAAAAAAGAAAATGAAGGAGCCATCGACGGCAAAGCGACTGTATACGGCAAACAAAGCGACGTACACATTGGTAAAGGCTCATTTGTCGAGGCACATGTAACGCTGGACGCACGTGATGGACCAATATTCATCGGCAACGACACCATGGTGCATTCAGGCAGCAGAATCACTGGTCCGACCTACATAGGAGATAAGGCGATGATACCCTCTGGACTCATTCGGGAAGGCTGCAGCATCGGACCTGTCTGCCGCATAGGCGGCGAATTAGAAGAGACAATAATCCAAGGCTACACGAATAAGTATCACACAGGCTTTATCGGACACGCTTACGTCGGTGAATGGGTAAACTTGGGCGCTGCCACTACAAACTCAGACCTCAAGAACACATATGGAAACGTTCAAGTGTCGACGAGGGGTAGGAATGTGGACACGGGATCGACTAAGGTAGGCTGTTTCATAGGCGACCATGCAAAGACATCGATCGGCACTCAAATCTACACGGGCAAGAAAATCGGAATAGCCTCTCATGCTCATGGTTTTGTGACAAAGGATGTGCCATCATTCACTATATGGTCAGAAAGCCTAGGGTCAAAGCCTGTGGAACTCTATTTGCAGTCAGCCATTGAGACACAAAAACGAGTTTTAGCGAGAAGAAACGTGCAGCAGACTATGGAAGATGTTAAGTTGCTGAGAAAACTGTTTGATATCACAGCCAAGGAAAGAAAGAAGGCAGGCGTTGCAAGAAAGAGATTCACACTATGAATACGGCAAGCCAAGAGTAGACAGTCGAAGCGTTACAAAGGCGTTCTTATTGCTCAGGACGCAGCCAGGGCAGATACTCTTCTATCTTTGGTTCAACATTGAATAGGTTCCTTAGCTGCCAGTACTGCTTCAATGCGTCATGATTCCAAGACCAGATTTTTTCTGCTCGTAGCATTAGGTTTTTAGGAGTCACCTTTGATGGAACAAACTCGAAGACCTCAACTTTGTAGCCTCCAGCAGCTAGGATAAGTGCCCTAGCTGCATCTGTGACAAGGCTGCCTAGTCTTTCCTTTAATGTTGGAAACTGTGAAATCGACTTTAAGGGGTGAACTCTCATTTTTCGGCTGATTTCTCGCTGGCAGCATGGCACGACTGCAATGAACCTTGAATCGGATAGTATGCCTTTTGCGATGGTTTCGTCGGTTGCGGTGTCACAGGCATGTAGGCAGTAGGTTATGTCTGGTTTCTTGTCTAGGGCGAGTTCGATGATGCTCGATGCGTGGAACTCCATGTTGTCGAGACACAGCAAACGTTGAGTCTCTCTGCATTTTTGTATCAGTTGTGGATTTCTGTCAACACCAATGAAGTGGGCTGAGCGAGCATGTCTACTAGTCATGATGTAGTTTAGGAGGAAGGCGACGTATCCTTTGCCGCACGCGCAGTCTAAGAGCGTTGCTGAGCGTCTTCTTGAAATCTTGTTAAGCATTATAGCCAAGTGTTTGGACAGAGCTAGGGCTTCTTGGAACTTGCTTGTCTGATTGGTGTAGATGTTGCCGTCAGGTCTGGCGAGTCCTACTGCTCTTAGAAGATGTCTAAACTCGCCTTGTGATAGAGACGCTGAGACCCCAGACACCTTGGAATAATCCTTTACCCTTGTAGCCTAGGCCTCTGTCTAAGATGACTCGATGCTCTTCGCTGACTTCTTCAAGCATCTTCATCTGTGATGTTACGTGATTGTGCATTCTTTTTCATACCTCCCTTGAAATCGCATTACAGTTTGAGCGCGGTGCTTGTTCCCAGCCTAGAGCAGACTAGTGATTTTGAAGAACAAGCTGGTTTGAACCTAGGCTGTGGGTAAAGCGCTTTTGACCTCGCGGCGGTGTGGATTATTCACCATGTAGTCTTATGATGTGTGGTTGATATAACTTTGTCGCAGCATCACAGGGCTGTATGACCTAAGCATTGTCTTCTGATTGAGTGAGTGCATCTCAAACAGAGCGGGTTCAGCGAGCTTGTATTGGTATTCAGAATTCATACTTCATAAAAGCCATAAGGCATCGAATCAGCACAAAAGGATGGTAATGAAAGATGCCAGCCAAAAGAGTAAATGGAGCACTTACATGGGTTCTAGGTTTACTCACGCTCATCTCGGTTTTAAACGTGTTTAACGCTTTGATTCAAATGAATCTTAGTGGAACCGGCGCTACCACATATTTCAGCATCTTTGGCACAGTGTTGGGGAGTCTTAATGTAGAAGCTTACTTCTGGATGTCAGTCATAATGACGTTTTTGTTGTTCACGGCAACATGCTTCTCTATTTATCGTGGACTCCCACTCGAACCACAAATAATGCAGAGAATGGCTAAACTTGAAGAAAATTTAGCCGCCAATTCCAACATGCTTGAAAACACTCAGATAGGCTTCTTCAAGAAACTTGAAGACAGTGAAAAACTGACTGATGAGACATTTCGCAAGGTCAATCAAAGCTTGGAAGAGACAAGAAAAGAAGTCGCAGACAGCTTGAGCACACACAAGACAGTTTTGTTGACCATAGGCAAGGAAACTGAACAAACCGCGGGCAATGTGAAGAAACAAGCAACAGAACTGACTAAAATTAAGAAGACGATTAAGCAGTTGAATAACCAGAACAACGGGAAGCCCAAGCTGACAGGACAAGCCAAAATCGAAGACTTCAA
>CAYLSJ010000066.1:4287-6733 GCA_964386655.1 uncultured Candidatus Bathyarchaeia archaeon
GCTGGAATCGCAAAGACCTACGTGGAACAAGGAAAGATGGCTGCACGCAAGGTTCCAACAATCGAAGACGTATCGATGTGGATAAGACAGGCTCACCTCTAAGAGACAGTTCGCTTAGAAGCGCACAACTTGAGTCAACACAATAATGATGCCGAGCGCCCAACAATAGTATGCGAACAAGTGAAGTCTTTCCGTCAGAACGATTCTGAAAAGCAGCTTCAAAGACAGATATCCCACGGCAACTACTACAGCTAAGGCTAGGAGTACAGTAGCTGGGTCAATGTCTGCAATGAGTATGCTCTCTGTGTCCATACCAGTCAATACTGTGGCGCCTACTAAGGCAGGTATGAAAAGCAGAAAAGAAAACCTGAAAGCTATTTCTCGGTCAACCTTCAGCAGCAAGCCAGATGCAATTGTTGAACCACTCCTTGAGACCCCTGGAATAAGAGCCAAGCCCTGAGCTACTCCAATAAGCACGGCATAGAGAGGATTCAACGGTCGGCTCGGCTGTTTGCCACATCTTAAGGCATAGAGAAGGCTGTAGAAACTGCCCGTCAAGATGAAGGCTACCCCCACAGCTAACAGATTATGGAAAAAAGAAACGAACAAGTCTTTGAAAACGAAACCGACCAAGGCAGTTGCTATGCTGCCTAGGATTATGTACAGACCAAGTTTACCATCTGACGATTTGAAGTCAAGACGAGCAACAGCTTTCAGCACCTTGACCACATCATGCCAAAATATTATCAGGACTACGATGAACGAACCTACATGCAGCATGACATCGAAGAAAACAGGAAGCTTCAAACCCAGATACTCCTGTGCAACGACCAAGTGCCCTGAGCTTGAGATGGGTAACCATTCTGTTATTCCTTGAACCACAGCTAACAGCAGTATCTCAAGTAGAGTTGCCGTGTTAATACCGCGCTCCCTTACACTCACGCCTAATTCTGATTACGCTCGCTTGTTCACATTCTGACTGCATAAGGGTAATTCTGCGATAGCAAGTTTTAAGCATGGTGCACTCGTCCTCAATGCTGTGGCGCATGATGTGAAAATCATTGTGTTAGGATGCGGTAACATAGGCTCAGTGATAGCAGAAGACATGGCGCTGAGCTTGCGGTCAGCAGAAATAGCCATGGCAGACGTTGACCTGAAGCGAGCCGAGACAGCTGTGAAGAAAGTAAATCTACCCAATGCCAAGGCTACTCAAGCAGACGCTTCGAATCCTCGTCAACTAACAACTAAATTGAGAGAGTACGATCTAGTTGTAGGTGCGCTTCCAGGCTCACTGGGCTACAGAGCATGTAAGGCTGCAGTTAACGCTGGAGTCGATATTGTCGATGTCTCATACATGCCAGAAGACGTCATGACACTGAACAAGCCCGCCCTCAAAGCTGATATATGCGTTGTCCCAGACTGCGGAATGAGTCCAGGACTAGGCAACATTCTAATAGGTCATGCAGTTAGCAGGCTTGACAAAGTGGACTATGTTCATATCTTGAACGGCGGCTTGCCTGCGAAGCCTGTGCCGCCTTTGGGCTACGTTATAACATGGTCTGTTGAAGACCTGATAGACATGTACATGCGCAAAGTCACGATAGTGGACAAGGGTAAGACAGTTAAAGTGGAAGCCGTGAGCGGGCTTGAAGAACTCACTTTCCCTCATCTGGGCGAAGTGGAAGCGTTCTACACTGATGGGCTGCGCACCCTGCTTCACACAGTTAAAGCCGAAGAAATGTGGGAGAAAACTCTTCGCTATCCAGGGCACATCGAGAAGATAAAGCTGCTGAAGTCTCTGGGCTTCTTCGATGGCAAACCTGTGCAGGTTGAGGGGCTAAGCGTTTCGCCGCGTAATGTTACAGCACAGTTGCTTGAGAGGAAGTTGAAGATGCCTTCTATGCCAGATGTAGTCGCCATGCGAATAGAAGTCAGCGGCGCCAAAGACGGTAAAAAAGCCGACTGCATCTTTCAGATGTTCGATAAGTATGATAGGAAACGCAAGGTCACAGCTATGGCGCGCACCACCGCCTACACTACATCAGTCGTCGCTCAACTTGTGGCAAAGAAAAATGTTGAGGAAAAAGGCGTTGTTCCACCTGAAAGACTCGGCATGAACAAAAGATTCTTTAAGAAATTCATGAGTGCACTCAGAAACCGAGGAATCACAATCGAAGAAAGCAGAAAACGCTAGGTTCTCGCTCTCAAATAACCTTCGACATGGCTAATGTCAACAAGCCGTTCAAAGATGAAGCTATATTGCTTCTGCTATGTACTTGAAGTTGAGAGGCTTGACAACTTCTTCTCCACGCAGGTTGACGATGACAGATTGGATGTCGTCCACTAGTTCTCCCCATTCCAGCCTGAAGCTGCGGAACCATTGATCATAGTCTGAATAGTTTTTGTGAAGTGAGATGTTGAAGGCGTCCATTCCCATGCCGCGAGA
>CAYLSJ010000067.1:0-6491 GCA_964386655.1 uncultured Candidatus Bathyarchaeia archaeon
TCATTCTTGAATTCGTATACGCATACACCCGGCACTTCATATTTCATGCCATCCGCAGTTTTGGCCTCCAGAGTATACTGGCTAACAGCCTTGTTTCCCTTCGTCAGGATCCCAATTCCTGCGTCCTTAAGCTTTAGATCTGCATTAACCCTTGCCATCCAAGTTAAGTAGCGCTTCCACTCCTCCTTACCCTTGAATGTGCCCTCATTATTGATCCAGACTGCGTCTTCTGCAACAAAGGAAAGCGCCTTTTCCACATCCGCTTTCTCAAGCGCCGCACGCCAACCACGTATGACACTTTCAATCTTTTCCTCAGACATTTCACTCACCTCCAAAAACTTGTCTATTCCTAATTGCAACTTGTGATAGTATATAATTTGCGCTTCTTTTACATTCTCACAGAAAACCCCAAATCGGGTTCCAATTCTGCAATTATCAACAGTTTGTCACGACAACAATTGCACGTATTTCGTAGTATTCTCACGAAAAGAACGTGAAAAAGGCTTTAGACAGCCGTGGTGCGGGGGGTGGGATTTGAACCCACGAACCCCTGCGGGATAGCCGCCTCAGGGCTACGCCTTTGGCCATGCTTGGCAACCCCCGCTCACCTGATTCGAGCCGTTTAGCTGATTCTCTAGACACCTTCAATTAAATGTTGCCTAACAACATCACGTTGAATACAAACAGGTAGAAGAAGGCACTAAGCGATGACAGCCTTCTTCTTATGAAATTCTCTTTACCGCAGAGCCACCGCAACATGCACAAACCTCATGCTTGGCAACATTAAAGTCAGCTCTAACAAACGCTACGGTATTGTTACTGATCCTAAGCGAGAGTTAATGACATTTGAAACAGAAACCTGCATCCAACATTCAAGAGGTTGTTGTAGCAGACTCTTCAAGGTCAACAACAACTTCTCACACAGCCCACAGCCACAAAATCTTCAGCTACCAACCATTGCAAGTGTTAGTGTTACTAAGGCACAGTCAACACTAACATCCACACATCTTCCTGAGCCGCCACCATGCTGGACGTTGATGTCACTAGCAAACAGTCTGATGATGAGGCCCACACAGTTTTCTAAACCATGCGAAAATCCTCTTTTATCGTCGTCAACACGACGTGTGTGTTGCTTCTTTCAACATATGGCAGCGACAGCAATCGTTTGGCAAAAGCGCTCAAATCCTCTCGACTCTTGAACTTGGCTATCACAAAGGCATCGGTCAACCCAGTCACATCATAGACACTGACAACATTCGGCATCCGGGCTATCTCATTCTCCATCTCCAACAGGCGACCCTTAGAAACCGTAATTTCAATCAACGCCGTCAACTGATAACCAAGCCTCTCATGATCAACTATCGCCGAATAACCTCTGACCACACCTTCTTGCTCCATCCTCCTAATACGCGTCAACACTGTACCAATGGAGACACCCGCCTTCTTCGATATCTGCCTTGACGAAAGCCTAGCGTTTGAAACAAGAGCTTCTAGGATTTTGACATCTGTTTCATCCATAATCATAAAGCAATCACCTCCATTAAGCATACATCCAAATCAGGAGCCATTTTCTGAACATTTGACCTGCAATCCGCTGACAATCTTTATATTTGGAAGACAAATAAGTCTTTCTATTAACACGCTCAACTCAGGCAGAGAGGAATCCCTATAGATGAACGATGAAGACTTCAAGACACGTGAAAACACAGCTGTCTGCCTATCTTTAATCAAACACGCCGACCACATAATGCTGCATTTTGTAGACCTGCTAGGAGCGCTCAAAGGCCGATCAGTGCCAGCGGAAGAATCAGCTTCAGTCTTAAGAGACGGAGTAGGCTTCGATGGCTCCTCAATTCCGGGATACGTAAGCATACATGAGAGCGACATGGTCATGAAACCAGATGTTTCCACATTCGCGGTCTTGCCACGCTACTTTTACGACAAAGCAGTCGTGAGCTTCCTGTGTGATATTTATCGCCCTGACGGCACGCGATTCGAGGGCGACTCGAAGTACATTTGCTCGAAAATGATCGATCGGGCAAGAAGCAACGGTTACGAACCGACCGCAGCAGCAGAACTCGAGTTCTACCTAGTTGAAAAGAACACAACCCAGAAACTACGTCCTGTGGAGCATCGAGTCAAAGACAACCCTCGATATTTTGACATCGCGCCAGATAGAGACATAACCGAACCTTACCGCATGGATTTGTGCGAAACCCTGAGTTCGATGGGCATAGCCGTGGAGAGGCAACATCACGAGGTAGGCTCAGCGCAAAACGAAATCACATTCCGATACTCCAATCCAACAACCACAGCAGACAACATAATCCGCTACAAAGTGGCAGCCAAAGCCGTAGCCGACCGAAGATACAATTGGACAGCCACTTTCATGCCCAAACCAATATTCGGCAAAGCAGGCAACGGCATGCATGTGCATTTGGGCCTTTTTTCCACAAAGAGCGACAGAAATCTGTTCTTCGATCCGGAAGGATACGCCTGTCTTTCCCAGACGTGTCGATACTTCATCGGCGGCTTGCTTAAACATGCACGAGCGTTGTCAGCGATTGTAGCACCAACTGTCAACAGTTACAAAAGGTTGGTGCCTGGCTATGAAGCACCTGTGTACATCGCTTGGAGCAGAAAGAATCGTTCAGCCTTGGTCAGAGTGCCAGAGTATTTCCCAGGCAGAGAGAATGAAGCACGCATAGAGTACAGAAGCCCAGACCCGTTATGCAACCCATACTTGGCATACGCTGTTCTGCTTGAAGCAGGTTTGGAAGGAATAAGAAAAAAGATTGACCCTGGAGACCCTGTAGAAGACAACATCTATCATCTCACAGAATCACGACGAAGGCAATTAGGAATAGAAACCCTGCCCACTTCACTTAAGGAAGCATTGGATGAATGGCATAGCGATGATATCTGCATCAAAGCAATAGGCAAGGACAGCGCTGAAAAATACTTAAAATTAAAGACGGATGAATGGCGTGAATACGAGTCGTCGGCGCCATCAATTAACACGAGCAAGGTGACACGATGGGAAATTCAAAAGTACCTGCTAGCATAGGAGCGCTTCAAGACAGTAAGGTTACATGAGGGAGAGAGCAAGATGGATACAATGATTCCTCGATTCGGCTGTTGTGGGAATTCGTTGGCTATGCCAAAGAGCAGCTGAGAACACTTAACATCACGCAAAGGAACACAAAGCATAAAACCACTGTTTTGGGTAGTCGTAAAAACACCATGAGTTAGAAGGACTGTCCATATTGACATATGACACCGTTCTCGTGCTTGATTTCGGCGGACAATATTGCCATTTAATAGGGAGAAGAGTACGTGAAAACCGCGTGTACTCCGAAATCGTACCTCATGACATCACACCAGAAGAAATCGAAACACTAAAACCCAAGTCAAATGTTAAAGGCTTAATTCTGTCCGGTGGACCAGACAGCGTATACCTGAAAGGTGCCCCAAAGTGTAGCTCAGCTTTATTGGATTTAGGACTTCCCATTTTGGGCCTGTGTTACGGACACCAACTGATCGCACAACTAGCAGGAGGCAAAGTAGAGCCTGCCTCTCATAGAGAATATGGTGTCGCCACAGCCACAATTGACCGCCCAATAGGCGTGCTCAAGGGACTTGGTCCGAAGGAACGAGTGTGGATGAGTCATGGCGACACTGTCTACGAACTGCCAGAAGCATACGTGGTCTTGGCTCATACTGAGAACAGCCCGATTGCCGCGTTCGGCAGTGAAAAAGCACGCATTTATGGGTTGCAATGGCATCCCGAGGTGGTCCACACGAAGCAGGGCGCCAGAATGCTGCGTAACTTTCTCTTTGAAGTCTGTAAATGCGAGCCTAATTGGCAGATGGCTGATTTCATCAAAGCATCCATTGCCGAAATCAGACAAAAGGTCGGTCAAAGCAAGGCTATCGTAGCACTAAGTGGCGGCATCGATTCAAGCACAGTTACTGCGTTAACTGCCAAAGCTCTCGGAAAGAACCTAACAGCAGTGTTTGTCGACCATGGCTTTATGCGGGTTGGCGAACCTGAGTTTGTTGAGAAAACGTTTGGAAGCATGGGCATCAGCTTTGTCTCTGTGAAGGCTCATGGGCAATTCCTGCAGAAGTTGAAAGGTGTCACTGACCCTGAGGAAAAAAGAAGAATAATCGGCAGAGAGTTTGTTCGAGTATTCGAAGCCCAAGCTAGAAAAGTGAACGCTGAGTATCTCATTCAAGGCACTATTTATCCAGATCGCATAGAATCTGGCTTTCGCAAGTTCTCGGACAAAATCAAGACCCACCACAATGTAGCTGGCTTACCCACAGAAATGAAGTTCAAAGGCGTCATTGAACCCATACGCGATCTCTACAAAGACGAGGCTAGAGAAGTCGCTGAAAAGCTGGGTCTGCCCAAGTACATTGTTTGGCGCCAACCGTTTCCAGGACCAGGTCTAGCTGTACGGGTCACAGGGGAGGTAACAGCAGAGAAGGTTGATTGTCTGCGTAAAGCCGACAAGATAGTCACAGATGAAATCGAAAGGACTGCTCTACAAGACGATCTGTGGCAGTACTTTGCAGTCTTGACTGAAACCAAATCCACAGGCGTTAAGGGTGACAATCGGGCTTACGGCTACACAGTTGCCGTCAGAGTCGTTGAAAGCCGTGAAGCCATGACAGCTAATTTTGCCAAATTGCCCTACAATGTGTTGGAAAGAATCTCAACCAGAATAACTAACGAAATACAGCAGGTTGTAAGAGTTGTCTACGACATAACTCACAAGCCGCCTGCAACAATAGAATGGGAATGACTTTCATTGCAGACAGTTTAGCCAAAGGCTCAATTAACATAGCAGCTACAGAAATCTCATAAGGCTTTTAACATATGCTACTAAAGATACAGCATTGAACATCGGTGACTACCCGTTGAAAGCCGTTATCATCGCTGGCGGCTTCGGCACAAGACTGCGCCCCTTAAGCTGCACTCGTCCCAAGCATCTCCTTCCTATAGCGGGCAAACCCCTTCTAGATTGGACTCTTGAAAGTCTGTCAAAGAGCGGAGTAGACGAGATCGTCTTCGCGGTCAACTATATGTCGGAAGTCTTTGTCAAGCGCTATGGAAAGTCCGCCTATAACATGAAAATTCATTATGCCCATGAGCCCAAGCCTCTGGGAACAGGCGGATGCGTCAAGAACGCCGAAAGAATAATTGGGCACGATGAAGACTTCCTTCTTCTCAACGGTGACATCGTCTCCAGAGTCGATTATGCAGATCTCGTGGAACACCATACAAGGAACAGCTGCATGGCAACAATAACACTTCATCAGGTAAGAGATCCATCACGTTACGGCGTCGTTGAACTCGCTGAACAAAATCGAATAAAGCGCTTTGTAGAGAAACCGTCGCTGGACAAGGCGCCCAGCAAATTCATCAACGCTGGTGTCTACGCTCTAAGCCCTAGAATCTTTGACTACATTCCAAGTAGGAGGCGTGTCTCCATCGAACGCGAGGTTTTTCCTGTATTAGCTAGAGACAATGAATTGTTCGGTTATAAATTCAATGGACTGTGGATCGACGTTGGTCAACCGTCTGACTTTCTGAGAGGAAATAGACTACTGCTCAAGTCCGAGCTTCAGAGCGGACAAATTGCCAGATCAGCTAAGATAGATGGTCGAGCGAAAATCATCAATCCCGTGACTGTCGGCGAACGCGCCAAAATCGGAGAAAACTCAATAGTCGGTCCTAACGTGACATTGTGTGACGATGTCCTCATAGGGAGCAGGGTAAGCATCAAGAACTCGGTAGTCCTCGAAGGGGCAGTTATCTCAGACCTCTCATCAATTCAAGGCGCAATTATTGGTGAAGATGCTGCAATTGGCAAACGAGTCAAAACCAGCGTCAATGTTATAATAGGAGGCAATGCAATCATTCATGACGAGGTGAAACTGCCCAGAGGCGTCGCTGTCTGCCCCCACAAAGAGGTTACGCAAAACACTCGCACAGGAAAATGCTTCATGTGACATTGCAACTCTCTCTTAACATTTAATAGCGTTGTCCTCTTATCAGTGCAACAGGCAAGAGTAGCGAAGTCATAGCACATGAAAGTCTTCATCGACATACTTACACCTAAACAGTGCATGCTGTTTGCCAAATTGTCAGAACGCCTGCGCAGAGATGGACACGAAGTCTATGAAGTTACCAGAGAATATAGAGAAGTAAACCAACTGCTGAAGATGAAGGGCATAAGAGCCCGTGTCGTAGGCAAACACGGGGGCAGAAGTCTACGCGACAAGCTTGAATCAAGTGCGCAGCGCGTGCGAGAACTGGTGTCAATTGTTGCCGACTTTGCGCCAGACGTGGTTGTCTCCTTTTCATCGCCTGAAACATCTCGCGTAGCATTCGGCTTAAGCATCCCACATGTCTGCTTGAACGATTCGCCTCACTCTGAATCCGTGGCAAGACTCACAGTTCCACTTGCCACATTGTTGCT
>CAYLSJ010000068.1:0-6485 GCA_964386655.1 uncultured Candidatus Bathyarchaeia archaeon
GCTGTTTTCTCGAACATTTCTGAGATTGCTGGGCTGTTCATGCCTTCAGCCATTACGTGATGATAGGAGTATTGTATGATCGCGGTTATTTCACGTGCCACGCCTTTGTTCAATTCATCGACCAGTTTTCTCCGTTGCTCTTTACTTAGTAAAATGCTCATTTTCCATTACCTCATCAAGGCACATTCAGGTATGATTCGAATAGCAAGTCTGACTTGTTCAAACTATTATGCTTTTCCTTGAGACAAGAATCCGTATGAACTCTTCATTCTCCAATTGCTCAGCGGAATTTGTGGGAAACACAGAAAGCCTACGCTTGATACTAAAAGTCGTCTTTCAGGAGGCATTTAAAAGGGATGACCGCTCCTCAGCGAAGAATAATCTTCCACGTTGACATGGATCAGTTCTTCGCCGCTGTTGAGGAGAAGCTGAATCCTGAGCTGAAGGGCAAACCCGTTGTCGTAGGCGCTGATCCGAAAGGTGGAAGAGGGCGCGGCGTGGTCAGTACGTGTAATTATGAAGCTAGAAGATATGGCATAAAGTCAGCCATGCCGATCACAAAGGCTTGGAGACTCTGCCCAAACGCTGTTTTCCTGCCTGTGAACATTCCTCTTTACTTGCAGGTTTCCTCCAGAATAATGAGCATTCTGACTTCATTCGGCGATAGGTTTGAGTCTTGGGGGATAGACGAAGCCTTCCTCGACGTGAGTTCACGTGTGAAAGACTTCGAAGAAGCCAAGCAACTCGCAGCGCAGATTAAGAAAGAAATTTCCGAGAAAGAAGGATTAACGTGCTCAATCGGCATTGGACCTAACAAGCTTGTAGCTAAGATTGCCAGCGACATGCAGAAGCCAGACGGCTTGACTGTAGTTGAAGAGGAGGATGTGAGAGCGTTTCTTGAACCCTTAGACATTGACAGACTTTTGTGGGTGGGCAAGAAAACCGCGCGCAAACTGAATAAGCTTGGAATCAAGACCATCGGCGACCTAGCTCGTTACGACCCATCTGTCTTAGCGGAGAAATTCGGAGTCATGGGCAGACAATTGTACCTCTATGCACAAGGAATCGATAACAGCGAAGTCGGACTAAGAGGCGAAGTCAAGTCCATAAGTAGAAACATCACTTTCGAGAAAGACACATCTGACTGGGAGTTCGTTTTCAAGGTTCTTGACAAATTGTGTGAACAAGTTCACAAAGAAGTCAAAGACTACAATTTTCTCTTTAGAACAGTCACAATCACTGTCCGCTACCAAAACTTCGAGACCCATACTCACAGCAAAACCCTGCCCTTCCTGACCAGCAGGCTTGAGGATTTCAGGAAAGCGGCGCACGAGCTTATGCAACCTTATCTGCTTCCTGAGAGGAGAATACGGCTTATCGGTGCTCGAGTATCAAGTCTGGTTTCAGCTGAAAAACAGACAAGACTCGTCTAGGCGGCTTTCTGAAGTTTTTTATGCTCAGATTGGAAAGAATAGGGGCGAGGGACATCTGTTTGGAAGCGTATGTTCTCGTTGATGCCGAACCCGGCTCTATTTGGAAGATTGCTGAAGCTGCAGTCAAAATCAAAGGAGTAAAGAAAGCACACGCGGTAACAGGGCAATATGACACCGTGGCTTTCGTCGAGTTTCTCAAGATGGACGATCTTGGGAAGATTCTTGAGAAAATTCAGCGGCTTGACGGTGTGCGTCGTACACAGACGTTGATAGCGATTCCGCCTACCATCAGAAAGTAAAAAACCATCTCCTTTCCCTCTTGCCCTTTTTCCCGTTCACCGGCTGTTGGATTCAGAAATATTTTTAATGCCGCATATCGTGAATTGACGTTCCAGTTCCTCGAGATGACAACTTGAAGCCATACATCATTCAGTTTCTCTCCAGCGTCGCCTTATCAGCTTCACTTCTGTTCATTCCAAACTTGACTAAAGATCTGGGCGGCACTGAAAGCCAGATTGGAATCATAATCGCAGCCTATGCTTTGGCTATGTTCGTCTCTTCATACCTGTTCGGTCGCTTGTCCGACATCTACAGTAAACGATTATTCATAAGCATGGGTTTGGGAATCAACGCTGTAACCTTCTTCTTGCAGACGCTCGCAGATCCACATTTCGCATTTCCTTTCTTAGCCAGTCCTTCACTGTTAGCTTTGATTCGAGCTTTAGCAGGCTTCTCACTAGGCATTTTTCCAGCCGCGCTGACGGTCTACGTCTACGATTCAGCAGGACCTGTGGGCAGATTCGCGTCTTATGGCGCTCTAGGATGGGCAGTTGGAACTTTCGTCGCCGGCGTAATAGCGGAAGCTGCTTCATACTACGCCGTATTTGTCATGGCTGCACTTTGTTTCTGGGCTGCGTTCATCCTGTCTTTGACCATGAAATATGTTGACGGACAAAAGCTGAGTGTGCCCTTTTTTCCAATGAAGTTGTTGAAGGGAAACTGGCGCGTATACTTACCGTATTTGCTTAGGCACACTGGCGCGAACATAATATGGGTCATTTATCCCCTCTACATCGTGAGCCTTCAAGGCGACAAGTTCTGGATAGGAGTGATATACACTGTGAACACTGCTACTCAATTTGTTATAATGTTATTCTTGGACCGCTTTGAAGACGAACGCTTAATAAAAACCGGTCTGTTGATGGCAATACTGACTTTCTTCTCATTCACATTGGCTCAGAACTTCCTGCATCTCCTACCCATACAGGTCATACTCGCCTGCTCATGGGCGACTATGTACGTTGGCTCCCTCCGCTATCTCATGAAGAATAACGTGGAAAAAGCAACTTCATCGGGCATACTAAGTTCAGTGATAAACATCTCACAAGTGTTTGGATCACTCGTAGGCGGTACAATTGCTCAGCTATTCAACAATTTCAGAGCAACAATGTACATGGCGACGATTATGACGATTATAGGGTTTGTTTTGTTCAGCGTGGGCAGAAAAGGCGACTGAGAAAAAGGGAGAGTTGACCAGCTGTTTATGACTATGCCTTAAACCATTTGAATATGAGATAGCGGATTCTATCAGATTCCAAGTCAGGCACGGCTATGATGAAGCGTTTGCGCACTGTGGTTGCAAGTCTGCCAGCCTTCACAACTTCCGTGGCAGTCACCTCGTCAGTTGCTCTCTTAACGGAGACCATGAAGGGCGCATGTTCAACGCCAGGTCCATGCTTGTAAACTGCAAAGTCGCAGCCAAATTTTATTCCAGGCGTCACGACTAAGCCGTGGTCTCTTAGGTCTCGGTAGACCGTGTACTTCAGATCGAATTCATCGTAGAGTCTTCTCGCTCTCTGCCTGAGTTTTGTTAGGCTGACCTTTCTTTTCTTTGGGGCGCCTTCGGACACTGCTAGGATTTCTTTTTCTGCTAGGTATAAGCCTTCCATTAGGTCTAGGATGAGAGGCACGTTGAATTCCATGATTTTGGGTTTCGGAATGCCTACAGGTTTGCCATAATACCCTTGCCTATAGAGCTCTGAGCCTTTCGCTGTGTCCCAGACTATCAAGAAGTTTTCTATGAATTCAGCTTGAACTTTCTCAACCATGTTGCTCAGGGTCGCCTCTCATCTATATAGCGAAGGCAAGAATTCGTGCGGCGTTGGAAGCATCTTCTGCCTTGTCAGCTATGTCTTCCATCAGCTGCAGAACGTCTCTGAGCAGAAGCAAGGCAGGAATCTCGATTTGACTGCTGAGAACTTTGACCTCTAACTCTCGGTAGAGGTCGTCGACAACTCTTTCCGCAACCTCAACTTCACGGGCTTTCTCAGCAGCTTTTGCCGCACCATAGTTCAGCGTCATCGTTGTCTCTCTAAGCTTGGACACTGTTTCAAACGCGGCTTCAGCTAGTTTTGCCAGCCCTTTCTTAACCTCAGCTGGAATCTTCCAGCCTCTCTCCACGGTTTCTAGTAGTCGGAAGGCTATGCCTTCGGAGAAGTCAGCTATTTCGCTGACGAGGTTTGTGAAGCGTAGGAAGTCTTCTCTGCTGATGAGGATGGCGCCTATTTCTGCTAGTTCCTGTGCTAGTCCGCGTCTTGCGATGTCGACTTCTTCTTCTGCCTTTCTGATTTCAGCGTGCAGTTGTCTAACTGATGCCTTGTTGCCTTTCACAAAGTCGTCGCATATCTGGGGGACTTTGCGCGTGATTTCAACAACTTTTCGAAGATGATCTTGACAGAGGGTTAAGGCTCTGCGTTTCACACGCTCTTCTGTCTCAACTGGAAATACCATAAACGGATTCCCACTGCGCATTAGGGCGTAATTAGCCTTGGACTTATGAATGTGGTGAAGCCTTATTAATATTATATGTAAATATCGACTAGAACCAAGCCTGAGCTAGGTTATTAGCTGATGATTAAGGTTGTTTTGTTTGACCTTGGAGACACGTTGGTATGTTCATATCCAGAGGTAACCTTCCGTAGAATCCTAAAAGAACAGGGCGTTGCCAAATCGTTGAGCCAAGTGAAGAACGCCTTAATTCGAGGAAACATGGAATTTGACATCGACAAGCACATAGGACTTTCAGTGCACGAGTTCTACACGCAATGGAACTTAGTCCAATTGAAGCATCTGGGTCTTAAGGGCTCGAAAGTCGGGAAACTCGCTGAACAAATCGATACTCAATGGTGGAGATTCGCTGAATTCTATGTTTACCCAGACGTAGAAGAAACGCTTCACAGGCTCAAACAGATGAACCTGAAGCTAGGAATAATCACTGGAGGATTTGAAGAAGACATCGAAATGATATTGCCAAAGCTAGGGCTAAGCGCATTCTTCGAGGTGAAGGTCGGAGCGAACACTACGGGAAGGCGGAAGCCTCATCGGGCAGCCTTCATTTATGCGCTTAAGCAGCTCGATGTCAAACCACGTGAAGCTATGTTTGTCGGAGACAATTTCGAAGCGGATTATCTGGGCGCAAAGAAGGTTGGCATGGTGCCTGTTCTAATCAAGAGAAGGGGTTCGCCTATTCAAAGGAAATTCACTGATATCTGCACCAAGGTGCCTCTCGAAACTAGAACCATAGAGAGGCTTGATGAGATATTCGAAATTCTGAAAGAAGTCAGCCTTTGACGAGCCGTCCTAATTCCTTGAATTCCTTCTTGTAGAGAAAGTAGTCTCTGAGCATATCAGCTAGTTGATTGATTGGTGTTCGGACTTGTTTCCATGAGTCTCGGTCTCGTATCGTGACTGCGTCGTCCTTCAAAGTATCGTAGTCTATGGTTACGCCTAAAGGCGTGCTTGCCTCGTCTGCCCTGGCATATCGCCGCCCAATGGAGCCAGATTCATCATACTCAACTGTGAAGCCTTCTTTAATTAAAGCCTGATAAAGCTGCAGCGCTCTTTCAGGTAAACCATCCTTTCCGACAAGAGGATAAACGCCAACCTGAACTGGCGCCAAGTCTCGTGGCAAACTCAGCACAGCTCGGTCTTTCTTGGCTTGATAGGCGTATTCAACTGCAACGTAGACGAGGCGGTCAGAGCCGAAGCTGGGTTCAACCACGTGGGGAATGAATCGCCTGCCTTCTTTGAACGCTCGCATATCGACACCGCTGAATTCCATATGTTGCTTCAAGTCGTAGTCTGTGCGATAGGCGTGACCTGAGACTTCAGTCCAGCCCCATCGTTCCAAGAGGATTTCTTGATCAAAACTCTGCGTTGAATAGTGAGCTCTTTCCCACTCAAGTTTCTCCATGAAGCGCTGCTTCTCATCTGGAACACCGAGCTCCTTTAAGAAGCGTTTAGCCAAAGCCATGAAGTAAGCGTGCCATTCGGATTTGATGTAGCCTTTCCGCAAAGCTTCCTTGACAGTGACGGTAATCGGTTCTTTTTCGCCTCTAAGCTTGGCTTCAGCGCGAACCAGCTGCAACGTTTCGTTTTCAACATCCTTCAGTAGAGTACAACTAGGTTGTTCTGGGTCAAAGAAGAATTCAACATCCATTATAGTGAATTCACGAAGCCTTATTGGACCTTGCCGAGGAGAAATCTCATTCCTCAACACGTGGCCAATCTGAGCTACGCCAAAGGGCAATTTTTCACGGGCATATTCCCACAAGCGACGGAATTCGACAAAGATGCTTTGCGCTGCTTCAGGACGCCCGTAGCCAACTGCGTCGGAATGCGGGCCAATAGTTGTTGTGAACATTGTCATGAAATACTTGGGCTCGCCGAAAGGTCCTTTGCATTCAGGGCACTGCACATTGTGTCTTTCAATCATGTTTTTCAATTCTGTCAGGCTAAGTTTTTCTGTTTCGGTGTCGCTCATTCCAGCCTGTTCTTGCAGCAGCTGGTCAGCTCGGAATCTGCGTTTGCAGTTAATGCATTCCGTCATGGGTTCCTTGAAGTGTTCAACGTGCCCCGACGCTTCAAATATCTTGGAAGGCAGAATCACCGACGACTCTATTTCAAGTATGCCTAATGGGCGTGTGTAGAACGCACGGAACTTGTCCTCGATTCGACGCTTCAAAACTGCGCCTAATGGACCAAACGTGACGA
>CAYLSJ010000069.1:0-6470 GCA_964386655.1 uncultured Candidatus Bathyarchaeia archaeon
ATTCTCGAAAGAGGAAGGTTTATTATCAAACTTTGTATAATTATTATCATTTACTCGGAGGAATAGGAAATGTCTCAGCCTGAATCATGGGAAAACGTTTGCTGTCGCTGCGGTAGCGATGTCAAGGAACTTGTGTATCCAGGCAGAAGAGCATGTCACGTGACCTGCGGCCCATGCTTCTACCCAGACAACCCAAAATGTGCCTCCTGCGAAATCGTTGGGCACTGTCGGCTCGCTTTGGAGTATTTCAAGCGTTTGAAACCCAACGGCGTCAAGAAAGGATGTTACTTCAACGACCAGATAACCGGGGAGGAAACACTGTACCATTTACTTGAGTTTGTAAATGCTCACCAGCGTCTTGCCACCGAACTTGGCGAGAAACAGTATCTTGATGAATTGAAGAGAAGCAACTACAACAGCCCGTGTCTAAAAAGATAGCCTTCAGATTAGTCAAGTCGCAACTGCTTTTTTTCTCAAATCATTTTCTCAAGGAGTTTATTGACTGCTTCGCCACGATAGCCGCTTACTCCTTCTGACGAGTAGCTTCGCTTCACCTTTCCTTTGAAGCCTTGGCTTGGTGGGTGCAGCCGGAAGACAGGTTTCATGCTGGGCAAACTACGAAATTCTAGCTCTCCTTTGACCAAGGCATCAGCCAACTCACTCAATGATTCCTTCCCGAGTTTTCTTGCGTATTCATCGGTCATTTTTCTATTGCCCACAAGTCGCCCACGTTTCGTTAGCAGAAGTGCTAGTGTTTCTTTTGAAATCTCACCCCATGTTAGATAGTTTTGTGCCTTCTTCAGCATACCCAAATAGGCGGGTCTATTGTCTACCAATGTGGCGTGGCAATTCCTTTGAAGACTCAGCATGTTCATTGTCTCTTTAATGTCTCTGCGAATGTCGCTGACTCCACGAATCCGAACAACGGCTAGACACTTCTTTGAAGCAGGTTGCTCCATGACGTTATCTCACCCACTCCACAGTAGTCACTAGACTATACGTTTTCCTTAAAGCATCAAACACAGCATAAGCAAAAGAGGGCACGGTTCGAGTCGAACCAAAACTATGCGTCCAGATATCATTCACGCCAGCTAGGCCAAGAATGACCTTAGCCGCCTCGCTTGCAACGATACCCAATCCTCTAGGTCCAGGGACCAGCAGGATTTCAACGCCTCCACATTTGCCTCGCACTTGAAAAGGAAGCGAGTGAGGCTTGCCACATCCACACTCCCAACTGCCGCAGCCCCTGCGCACTAATGTTATGTTTAAACGTGCATCCATGCCTCCTTTTTCAATAGCAGTGCGAACCTGCTTCGCCTTGCCTGAACCCAACCCAACGTAACCGTCTCGGTTACCCACAGCCACAATTGCCTTAAACCGCGATTTTTCGCCTGCATCAGTCTGCTTTTGCACCAGATTAATGTTGATGACTTCCTCTTGGAGATCAGGCAACAAGACATCCACTATTTCTGGCTCCCTGATCTTTTGTCCTTCAGTGAAGATCTCTTCAATCGAGGAGATTTGACCTTCCTGAATCATCTTCCCTAGTCTCGTGCGCGGGACCCAAGCCTCAACTCGCTCACTAGGCCCTCTACCTCGCGACTCTCGTCTTGTGCTCCTATCTCTACCCCTACGTGACATCAGTCTTCCTCCTCAGATTCTTTCACTTCCCGCACTTCTTCTAATGGCTCGGTGAGCACGCTGCCTTTCTTCAGGGAAGAGACGATTCTTTCCTTAACCTCGGCGAAATGAGCGCCAAGCATTTCAGGTTTCAAGCCTCTTGACAACTGTGCAGAGAACTCCTTCTGGTATACCTCAGGATTAGAAGAAAGCAGCTTTGCATATTCGACTATATGCTCTCCCGTTATTCTCTTCTGATCGGGCAGCTTCGCCTTGTCAAAGGGAACAGTCAAGCCAGCATCGAGTACGCCCTTGAGTGCTGCAAAAACCCTCGAACCCTTGGATGGATGATGCAAACCAACATCCAACACTGTCTTGCGTACTCCTTGATTCAGAGCCTTTAATCCGCACAGCAATCCAGTAAGATAAGCGGCAGAGATGTTCCCTGTGCCACCCAACCAACCATATTTTCTGGACAATTCACTCGAATCACAATATGCTATGACTTTGTCCCCATTTGACTCTGCCATGACTATCTCAGCTTTCATGTTTCTCAAGGAACCCCGAATCACCAAGCGAGGCAACCTAGAAAGAACTAACCCTCGACGCTGCTGATAGTCCGTCTTCCCCTCTCTTCTTCTGCGAAAAGCAACGCGATAACTCGGCCCAGTAGCCATGCCTTATCGTCTCCTCCACATGCCGTGAGTCTTCGCATAGCGCTCCATATCAGCAATTGAGCTAAAGGCTCCGCTGCCAGCCACCAGATACAATCGTCGATAGCTCTCATCTGCTACAGTGCGGGTAGCCTTCCATTCCTTCAACTTCCGACGTAAAGCACGAATCCTAAGCATCCACGCATCCTTTTTTGTAACCTTCGCTCTACTAGAACCTTCCCTTGTTCCTGGCCCACGACGCAAACCCTCTTTTCTCTTTTCGTGCAGAACTCTTGCCCTAGCGCGACTGACGCCTTTAGCTGGTACTTGTCTTATTGCTCCCTCGTGGATTAGTTTCTTGATCTCACTGCGGGTAATGGCAACTTCAACATCCTCAGTACGATCGGGGTCAATCCATACTCTGTTTTTGCCGACTTTCAGAAGCTGAGAGGCTAAACGTCGTTGGCTTTTTAGACTCAATCCTTGCTCTCCTTTTCAGATTCCTTCTCAATATGCTCGACTTCAGGCTCAGTCTTGGCGTCACTTGCCGCTTCTGTCTCTGGTTTCTCACCTTCTGCCACCATCTTTTCCCCCTCTTCTCCCTCTTCCGCTTCGGCGGGCTTTTCCTCAGGGAGTGGGTTCAAAATATGGATGTGCCTTTCACCTGCCCGAACGGAGATCTCAGCGCGTTTCTTCATGCCGACTGTATGAGCAATCCTTACTGCTTGCGTGTTGGGGTTGACCTTGGCCACGTCGTCCGCATTTCTCACGAGGACTTCTTCATAGCCAGAAGGATGAAGATAACGAGCTTTTCGCGGTCCTCGATAACCAATCTCAACGGAGGCTGGCCAGCCTTTAGCTTTTCGGCGCATCTTGCTGTCTATGCCGTCGGGTCTTCGCCAAACTTGAGACACTCTCTTGTACCGCCAGCTCTCTTGCCGTCTAAAGCTTGGCTTCTTGCTCTTCAAGCGAGCGCGCGATTTCAAGGCTTGCTCTCTGGTTTGCTCTTGACTCATGTGTCCATGCCCTCTTTCTTTTCATAGATGAAGATGCCATCTAAGAACACTCTTGGATCCTTGCTTTTCACTTTGGTTGCTCTTTCTATGTTGGCTGCTGTCTGGCTCACATCTTCAAGATCAATGCCCTGTACTATCACATCGTCTTCCTTGACAGAGACCTTGACGTCACCGATTATTTTTGTCATTCGAGGTCTTCGCTCGCCAGTGAAGTTTTCGATCGAAACCATGCCTTCCTTCACTTTGACAGAAATTGGGAAATGCGAGAAGACAAGTTTGAGTTTATATGTGTAGCCTGTTGTAACGCCTATAATCATGTTCTGAATGATGGCAGCAACCGTGCCCACGAGAGCTGCTTCCTTTTTCCTAGGCCAGTTGGCTTGAACAGTCACTTTCTTGTCTTCCAGTAGAAGGCTGATAGGCGCTTCTGAGAAATCCCTAGTTAAGGCTCCTCTCTGCCCCTTCACCGACACTTCCCGACCATCTACCTTGACTTCGACTTTGTCCGGCACATCAATGGTTTTGACAGCTTCAGAAGCCCTCAACCTTCTGACACTCCTCTAATATACGAATGCGAGCAATCTGCCTCCAGTGCCTTTCTGCTTCGCTTCTTTGTGCGAAATCACGCCGAAAGACGTAGAAACAACGAGAATGCCCATTTCACGCGCGGGTAGGAATGTTTTCTCCCAATTTTCGAATGCGTCTTCCTTGACGGAGTAACGTGGTTTTACTGCACCGCATCTATTGATTCGCCCCAGCAATTGCACCTTAAACTTGCCTGCTCGCCCGTCCTCGATAAACTCAAACTCGCCCAAGTAACCGTTAAGCTGCAGAACGCGCAGCACGCGTCCCAGAAGTCTAGAGGCTGGGCTAATCACGCAGGACGATTTGTTTCTAAGTTCATTATTCATCAAGGTCGTCAACCCATTTGACAACGTGTCAACCGCGGTCAAGGCGTTGCATCATGCCTCCTACTGATACTTCTTGAAGCCCAGTTGCTTGGCAACCTCTCTGAAGCAGTGGCGACACAGATTCAGACCATACCTGCGAATAATCGGACCATACGAACCGCATCTTCTGCAGGGTCTACTGCCCTTGCCATATGTGCGTTCTTTCTTAGGCTTCTGCTTAACCATATTCAACATCCTCAAACGTGCTATGCAACCTGAATCCCAAACTCATCTTGTACAAACTCTATAGCTTCCTCAGGAGTCAATCGATGTTTGACACCGACTCTTGACTTTGATCGATGACGGCATTTCACTCTCTGTCCAAGTCTGGACAAGGCAACAGAAATATCCATTCCGTGAATTCCCAACTCAGGCACATATTTTGTGCCAGGTATGTCGATGTGTTCCTTTATGCCAAACGAGAAATTCCCGAATCGGTCAAAAGATTCTTTGGAAATCCTATTCTCAACAGCCTGCAGAGCCCTTTTGATAAACTCTTTCGCCTTCTCTTTTCTCAGCGTTACCATACATGCGATAGACTCGCCTTTCCTCACACCGAAGTCTCGAACGGTTTTTCTTGCCTTTCGTTTACATGGTTTCTGACCTGTCAACTGCTCCAGAACGGTCGCTGCTTTTTCCAGCGGCTCGCCAGATTTGCCTACAGAAATGTTGACTACAACTTTTTCGATTCGTATCCGAAGCATCGGGTTAGTTGCCTGATGTTTAGGCGTCTCCGCTGAAGACATTTCAAGCCACCTCAGGCAACGAGATATGAGACTTGACGTCACCGACCACAAACACATATTCACTTGTCGTTTGGAAGCGGCTTCCTCTGGCATCTTCTATAGTGACAAGAGCCTTCCTTCTCTTCTGAACCTCACGCTTCTCAACAGCAACGATTTTGCCTTGTTTCCCGATATTCTTGCCGGCAACAATTAACGCAGGCACGCCTTCCACAAGCTTGAAGTGACCCATGATCTCTTGGCTTGGAAGATCAATCTTAACCGTGTCCAAGGTGTTGAAAACATCTTCCTCAGGATTGCTGACGTCTTTAACCTTTATCATAATGTTTCTGCCGTCATGCAAGTTCAGCTGGACGCTTCCGCCCTTCAGGATGGTTTTGTCTTCAACTCTGCAAAGTTTGAATCCAGCTTCATCCTTGCTCACGGAATGAAGACTCAATCCCTTCTCCGAGGGTAACACACGATACGACCGCTCTACCCCTGATATGGAAATGACGTCCATCAATCCGGTCGGAAGGAGCTCCTCTTTTTCAACATTACCGTCTACTCTGACGTTACCTTGAGATAGAATGACTTTGACTTCACTACGTGTCCTAGCCAAGCCGAGCATTTCCCGCAAGACAAGGGCCAATGGAAGGGAACGCTCAATTGGATGCCGACCAGCATTAGGCTTCACAATCCAAACTGCCTCTTTCCGATGAATAGACCAGAATGCCGGGGCTGGCTTACGTTTTAGGTGTCGTTTTCCGCCTTTCTTACCCACTTTTTGTCTCTCCTTCCTTCTTGTCTTCGGAGGGCTTCGCTTCCCTCTTTCGAGGTTGCTTGGATTTCTTAGATGGCACCTTACGTGGTTTTCTCTTCTTCCGTTCTTTCTTCGGTTTCTCAGCAGGCTTTTCAGCCTCTTTTGGCAGCTCCACTTTCAGAGACTCCCGGCGCCATTTGTCATCAAGATTCAAACTTGTAATCATGACTTTTGATGGATGAACTGGAATCTGAACCGCTGTCCCATCAACCTTCTCTCTGGTGACACCCTCAACGTACAATCGATATTTGTTACGGTCAACCCGAGCAACTTTTCCTTCAGTACCTTTTCGATCGCCACGCATGATCTTGACAGTGTCACCCGTCCTCACAGAAACAGAACCCACTTTGTGAGCAACCTTCAGAGCGGGTGAAAGGGCCGCGGAAAAAAGGCTCCATCGCCTATGCGAAGGTGCTTGAAACAACATTTTGCGCTGCTTTCGAGGCTGAGTTGTTTTCACCCTAATTGCTCCCCTACACTATTATGCTGGCTGCGCTGGCAATGCGAGTCCATATTTCAGCCGCTTCTCTAGATACGGGTCCTCGAATCTCTGAGCCTCGCATGTCGCCCTCGGGCGTCATGACCACAGCTGCATTATCTTCAAAATGAACCCATCCACCATCGCTTCGGCGGTAAGGCTTTCTTTGTCGAATCAAAACTGCCTGAAAAATCTTTCTTCTCATATC
>CAYLSJ010000070.1:0-6427 GCA_964386655.1 uncultured Candidatus Bathyarchaeia archaeon
GTTGTACACGCTGAACTGTGCTGTACAACTTCTTTGCTTGGGTTGGAGGGAGGCTCTGGCTGTGGGCTTGGACAGTTGTAGTTGAACACGGAAACGTAGACTGTTCGTTTGCGTTCATGTGCAGTCTTATTCTTACTGGTCAGGTATGATGTCCATATTTCCCAGTTAATGGCACGAAGGCTACTCCGCCTAGGTCCTCGCGTGTCAGTTTGGAGTTGTTTTTGGTTACGCGGTACAATGTTTGATAGTAGTATGTGCCGCCGACTGGAATGATTAGGATGCCGTTGTCGGTTTTGAGTTGATCGGTTAATGGTTTAGGTATGTCTGGTGCAGCTGCTGTGACTAGGATGCGGTCGTAAGGGGCTTCAGGTTGATAACCTTGTGAACCGTCTGTGTTGAGGATTGTGACTCGTTCGCTGTAGTCAGCACGCTCTATGTTTGTTTTGGCGTAGTCTGCTAATTCTTTTATGATTTCGGTTGTGTAGACGTGCCCCCATATGGTTTTGGGCTGGTCTGATGGCGCTATTATTTCAGCTATTGTAGCTGCGTGCCAGCCGCTGCCAGCGCCTATCTCGAGGACTCTGTGACCGGCTTCTAGTTGAAGGGCTTCGTTCATTATAGAGATCATGTGGGGTGCGGATGCGGTTTGCCCCCAGCCTATGGGCAGCGGCGCGTCTATGGCGTAGCTTTGTTTCATAGAGTCGGGCAGAAAGTTTTCTCGGCTAACCATACGTACTGCTCGAATGACACTTGGCGAGCGTAGTATCCCTTCGGCTATAAGGTTGCGGATTAGTTGTTCCCACTCGGCTTCAACAAACATAGATGATTGTTGTTCCTTACCATTGGCTACTATTAGTGTTCTCTTGAGAAAAGATTTTTCGTGAGTACCACAGCTCTCAGAGGTCTGGCGTGCAGGTCGACGCGTAATGGGCGTTAAATGGAGCCTATCACCTTCTGCTAGCAGAACGATGAGCTGAAAGAGGGGCATGAATAGGGCTTATTCTATTTGACTGTCACTGATTTCGCCAGATTGCGCGGCATGTCAGGATTTAGCCCTCTTTCCAACGCCACATAGTAGGCAAACAGCTGCAGTGGAATTACATACAAGATAGGCGACAGAATCTCTGGAACGCCCTTAGGCACTTCAACAAACTCATCCGCATACCGCTTAATCTCCTCATCCCCCTCCTCACACAGAACAATGACGCTCGCTCCTCTTGCCTTCATCTCCATAATGTTGCTGATCACAGCTCTATGCGTCTCATCCTTTGGGCAAATAAAAACCACAGGAAAACCGGGTTCTACAAGACTGATTGGACCATGCTTGCTCTCACCAGCAGGATAGGCAATTGTAGGCACGTAGCCTAGTTCCATCAGCTTAAGTCTGCCTTCCATAGCTGTAGCTGAACTGATCCCACGACCTAAATAGAAAAACGCAGGCTTCTGACCGTACTTCCTAGCTAGTTCCTTAATCTTCTCACCCTGCGTCCTTAATACTGCACTAGCCAAGTCAGGAATCTGCTCCAACCTGTCCTCCAGAAACTCAATCTCCACATGTGACAGCTTGCCACGCTTTTTCGCAAGCTTAAGCGCCAACTGCGCCAACACACTCAACTGACTAGTAAAGGTCTTAGTTGCAGCCACACCGATTTCAGGACCACTCTGCTGGCAAACATAGACCCGACTCAGGCGCGTTAAGGTCGAACCAATCACATTCGTCAGGCCCAGAACAGTCGCAGCTCGAAGTCTAGCATGTTCTAAGGCCGATAGGGTATCAGCTGTCTCGCCGCTCTGACTTACAAACAAAATTGTGCTATCAATGTTGACTGAACGTCCGTGCTGTTCGACAAACTCAGAGGCAATAATGGGATGAGTAGCCAAATACGCTAACTTGCTAAACATGTAAGAAGCGGCCAGACAAGCATGATAGCTAGTGCCGCAGGCAACAAGAAACACTTCGCCTGCCCTGTCCAGAAACTCGGTCATTAAATCCAGAAACTGACTCTGCAGACGCAACGTGTTCTGCAATGTCGATGGCTGCTCAAAGATCTCTTTAAGCATGAAGTGTGGATAACCTTGCTTCTCAGCCATCTCAGGATCCCAATCGACAACTTCAGGCTCCCGCGGCACAACACTCCAATCCGATAACCGTCGAATCTCGCAGCTGTTGTAACTCAAAACCACCAATTCACCATTCTCAATAATCAAAGCCTTCTTAGTCAAAGGCAAAAATGCAGGGATATCAGAGGCACAGTACACTTCGCCTTCATTGATGCCAACAACAAGCGGGCTTTCTTTACGAGCACACACAATTTTGTCGGGTTCGCGCGTGGAAACAACAGCAACTGCGTAAGAGCCATCTAGTCGATTCGCAGCTTCGCGCACAGCCTCAGCCAGCGACAAACCGGTCTTCATAGCCTCTTCTATTAGATGTGAAACAACTTCGGTATCCGTCTTAGACTTGAAAATATGTCCTTTGGATTCCAAGTCCAGTTTCAATTCAGCAAAGTTTTCAATAATGCCATTATGCACAACCGCAATTTCGTTTGTGCAGTCGGTGTGGGGATGCGCATTCACTTTGTAGGGAGCACCGTGCGTTGCCCACCGAGTATGGCCGATGCCCACTTTTCCTGGCATGGCATCAAGATCGAGCAGTCTGTGAACATCGTCAATCTTGCCCGTATCCTTCTTAATGTGCAATTGGCCATCTTCAATTGTTGCTTGACCCACCGAATCGTAGCCTCTATACTCTAATCGTTTCAAGCCAGCGTGAATAATTGGTGCCGCTGTGCCACTCTTTAGTATGCTGCCGAAGATTCCACACATCCTCAGTGATCTCCTTGAAACTTAACACAGGTGATTCAGAGCTGTTCTCAAGTGATATCGAATCCATACAATACGGGATGGCGGTCTATAAGCATTCTTAATGAAATCGCAATATTGCTAAAACAGATTTCAAAACGGGTCATGAACGAAAGCTCTGCCCATAGGAAGACCACTACAAAAGCGGTTTTAACGGTCACGCAAAGCGAGCTTATAGCTATCTCAAGTACTCATAGGCGTAGGAAAAGTGGAATGACCCGCATTGATTAAATCCCTCTTGCGCGAGAGGCTACAAGCCTTTCAGCATGCATATACGGGCTTCAGTTGTGCTTTAACTTAATCAGTCGAACCAAGAATGTACACAAAAGCAGCAGTATTATCGCAAAGATGAATGGAGAAACCAAACCCAGGTTTTCTATGAGGACTGCAGCTACAAGCGGCGACGCTGCGCCAAACAAATCG
Organism: uncultured Candidatus Bathyarchaeia archaeon; assembly: GCA_964386655.1. GTDB lineage: Archaea > Thermoproteota > Bathyarchaeia > Bathyarchaeales > Bathyarchaeaceae > DATETJ01. Next base: position 3,286 of record CAYLSJ010000070.1, read on the forward strand.
TGGGCAAAATAGAACACTGAGTAGGCAGTGCCTCCGCCAGTCTCACCCATCAGGCTGGCGACCATGGATGTAGAAGGCGTCCAAAGAGCATGAAGAAACAGCTGATACATCAGGAATGACAGCATGGCAAGAAACACAAACGGAATCGCCACCAAACCTAACAAAAACACCAGCTGCCCACCGAAGGCCAATGCAAGAGAGTTCTTGTCACCAAGCTTACCGCCTACATACCCTGCTGCTATTGACCCCACGATTCCTATTAAAGGTCCAGCTCCGAAAATTATGCTTGCGACTTCAACGGGCAGGTTCTGCGCTGAGGTCAAATAGGTTGTCGTAAATGCCGATACGCCACCATTAGCGAGCGCATTCAATCCCATCACAGACACCAGAAAAAGGAAGCCCAGCCTGTTAAATGACCCCCTCGGCGAAGAATCCTTCTCAGTCTCCAATTCTACTGGGTTATCCGCTCTAGTGTCATTCGCTTTTCGAGCCAGCCACGGAATCCTGATTCCGACTAACGCAAACGCCCAGAAAATCAACGGAAACGAGAATAGTAGATAATTGAATCTCCAGCCATACTGTGTGAGTAAAAGTCCAAGTGAAATCGTTCCTATCGATTGCCCGATACATCCTGAGGCTCCATGCCAGCCCACAGCGGTGCTACGTTCTCTTTGATCTGGAAAGAGTGCGCTCACAACGCTCATTCCTGGCGGATGATAAAGCGTAACAGAGATCATTATCAGCGTGATCGAGAGTGTGAGAATGAGCACGCTGCTTGTCTGGCTCAACATGAGTGCTGACAGCCCTCCTATCAAAAGACTCATGAATATGAAGGGAAGAGAGCCATACTTGTCTGCAAGGACACCAATCGGTATTACTATCACCAAGCGACAAATACTTGGAATCGATATTAGCAGTCCAGCCTGAAAAATCGACAAATTGAACTCTTTCATAAAGATAGGCACCAGAGCAGGGTGCACGAGAAGAAAGACCTCGACGAGCAAATGGCTCAACCAAACTGCGCCAAAAGGCTTCAACGCATCGTGGCTGAGCCTTAATACAGAAGTCTTCTTCACAGCTTTCTCTCTCCTGTGTCTCAGCTATCTTCTTGTACGTTTAACCATTTGCTGAATCTTCTAAGCAGAAATGTGTACGCCTATATATAGGCGAATCATAAAATGCCTCTTCCTTTTTCTAAGACCCTTGTTCGAAAAAGAAAGAGGGAGGGCAGAGCGGCGATGAACCATCCAAGCATTAGTAGGGACTTGGCTTTAGACAAGGTTCTCTTTCGTAGAGCGAAATTACAGGATGTTGAGGGAGTTCATGAAGTTCTGGAACATGCCTTCAGAGGACTTGAGGGGAGAGGATACTCGACTCAGGCAATAGAAGCCGCGATAGTGACTGCTGAGGAAATCAAGAAGCGGATCGATTTCGGAGGATACGTAATAGTTGCGCAAATCGGAGATAGAATAATAGGCACTGCGACAGGTCTTGAAGAACATAAAAGCATGCATGTCTGTTCTCTGGCAGTGCACCCAGAATATCAGAAATGTGGAGTTGCACATCAACTAATGCTACATCTAGAGAAGACAGCTCATCAACAAAACTGCCAAAAGCTCTTCTTATGCACGGCTTGGGCGATGAAAGAAGCCATTCGACTCTATGAAAGCCTAGGCTATATAAGGGAAGGATACCTGCGTAACCATTTCTACGGCGAGGATTTCATACTCTTCAGCAAATTCATAAAGAGAGGCTGGAAGGGGCAATGCGGTGGATTCCTGAACCATTAAAAAAATGTTTATAAGGGAAATAGCTACCTACGTATCCGAACATGGACAAGAAACTCCTCCTCAGTGGCGAACCCAACCACTATGAAGTCAAAGACATAGCCGTTTTCGACCGCCCAGAACGACTCAAAACAGTGGCAAACAAACTGAGCTGGCAAATTCTCCGCCTAATAGCCGAACGAGAAATGTACCCCATTGAAATAGCAAAGAAACTAGAGGTCCACGAACAGAAGATTTACTATCACATACGAAGACTCGCTGAAGCAGGCATCATAAAAAAGGTCAGAGAAGAAGAAAAGAAAGGAGCTATCGCAAGATACTACCAGACAGCCTATCCAGCTTTTGGTGTTGAACTGCCCCTTGGCAGCCGCAAGATTACAGCATTGAACCTGCCTGAATTAGATGAAAAGCTAAAGCTGTTTCTTGAACCCTTTCTTGAGGACAGCGTTTTCAACGGCAAAATCATAGTTGGCAGCCCAGACCCCCATGGACCATTCAAGGCGAGGGCACGAGACGGACATTATGCTGCATACCTAAGCCTCTTCTTGGGAAGATACGTGGAGCTTCCCGATGATTTTGCTGTGAAACTTGACGTAGACGTTAAGGCAGAAAAAGAAGAGAAGAACAACCTGATGTTGGTAGGCGGTCCCGGCACAAATTTGCTCACCGAGGAAGTCAACGAGTTTCTGCCGACTCGTTTCAGCGTGAAGTCAACGGAGCAAGGGTTCTTGTTCGGTGGGCTGATTTCTCAAAAGACTGGTAACGTCTACACGAGCGACAACATCGGGCTAATAGCCAAAATAGCTAATCCGTGGGAGAAAAGCAAACGAGTCATAGTCATCGCAGGCAACAAAGCAGTTGGAACCAAAGCTTGCGTATTGGCACTGACCAAATTCTGGAAAGAAACCTTGAGAAACTTCAACGGAACAGACTCATTCGCAGCGGTTATTCAAGGGTTTGACTTGGACGGCGATGGAAAGGTCGACGCCATAGAAGTTTTGGAATAAGGCACGCTAGGTAGAACGGTGGTGAAACGACGAGAGGCGGAGACATAGCTATTGCCAAAGTAGCTAATATCACAGGCATGAAACGATTTTTGAAACCGTTGAAGATTCGGGGAAAGGAATTCGTTATCAAGCCCAACTGGAGCAATGCAAACACATTCACTTCGGCTAAAATGTTGGAACTCTTGTTCAACTGCTTAGAAGGCAAGAAAACAATCATAGAGAGCTACACAGCTTGGCGAAATGAACTCAACACTGGTCCAGAACCTCAAGAAGTCATAACACCTGCAAATGCAAAAAGAAAATGGAAATGGATTCGAGAGCAAGATGATTGGTTTCTGAAGCACAGCG
>CAYLSJ010000071.1:0-3333 GCA_964386655.1 uncultured Candidatus Bathyarchaeia archaeon
ATGCTTCAGCAAAAAGAGCCAGATGACTACGTTGTCGCAACTGGAGAATCGCACAGTGTGAAAGAATTCGTTCAAAAAGCCTTCAATGTCGTTGGACTCGACTGGCAAGAATACGTGAAGATTGATAAGAGGTTCATGCGACCGTTAGACGTTCCCAACCTGAGGGGAGACTATTTGAAGGCTAGGCAGAAGCTGGGCTGGAACCCGAAGACAAGATTCGACGAGCTTGTGAAACTGATGGTCAAAGAAGAAGTCAACCGCTGGAAGCGATGGATGAGGGGCGAAAGATTCCCATGGGACGCGCCGAGCTACCCAAGCGAAAACAGCATTCTTACAAGGGCTCTCAGAATGTAGGGTGCCCAATTGAGAAAAAGCGATCCATCAATCAAGGAAATAGAAGCCCTGTTACGTCGTATCTCCAGCCCACATCACCCTAGAACATACCTAGACCTAAAGAAAGTCGACCGAGATCTCACAAGAATAAAGCCTCAGGACAGAATAATCGTTGAGGCAGGCGCAGGCCTCTGCCTAGACCTACTCTACTGGCTCAGAAGGTATACCAGCCTCTATGGTTTGGCCATAGACCTTGACAGAAAAGCCTTGACCATAGCGAAATCGTGGGCTAAAGAGTTGAACGTCCACTCGCGGTCGGATTTCTGCCGTGCTGACGCACTTAATCAACCTCTTCGCAACGGTCAAGCCGACGTGTCCGTTTCTTTCTCCTCAATAGAGCATCAGCCTGACAGGAAACTTGCCCAGCAGTGGATAGATGAGATGAGCAGAATAACAAGGGAAAGAGGAACCGTAGTAATCACAACATCAAACCAGCTGTGGCCCTCTCGTGCAATCCTTCAAGCGCTTGGAAGAATCAGCAAGGTATGGAAAACCGATGAGCTTTTCTTCCACCCTTACAATTTAAGAAGCATGATTGAAAACGCCGGGCTTCACCCAGTTGCTTTTGCCGGACGAGGCTTTTATTATCGAAATCTTATCCCGCCCAATGTTCGAGGATCCGCACGCCTGCATCTGGGCCTTCTGAAATTTCTGAACATCTTTCAGTCGTTTTCTTGTTTAGGTATCATAAGTGGGAGAATAGGATTCCGTGCGGTCAAGAAGCGCGGTCGCCAAGTCATCAGCTAGGAGGACGATGCGTGCAAGACAAAGTAATACCGGTCGCAGAGCCTGAGATCGGAGAAGATGAAATAAGAAACGTGACAGAAGCGATTAGAAGCGGATGGGTGAGCTCAAAGGGGCCTTTCATAGAGGAATTTGAGGAAGGTTTTTCGCGGTACATAGGAATGAAGCATGGTGTATCTACGTCAAATGGCACTACAGCGCTGCATCTAGCCTTGACTGCTCTTGGAATAAAACGCGGACACGAAGTGCTCATACCTGATCTCACATTCGCGTCCGTGGCTAACGTAGTCATATACATAGGCGCCGAGCCAGTGCTGGTTGATTCCCACACTGACTATTGGTGTGTTGACCCAGGCAAATTGGCTGGGCAGGTAACAAATAAAACTAAGGCGATAATGCTCGTCCACTCTTACGGTATCCCTTGCGACATGGATGCTATTATGAAAATTGCTAAGGACCACAACCTCTACGTCATTGAGGATTGCGCGGAAGCCCACGGCGCAGAATACAAGGGTAGGAAAGTCGGTACATTTGGAGACATAAGTTGCTTCTCATTCTACGGCAACAAAATAATCACTACAGGTGAAGGAGGAATCTGCTTAACCAACAACGAAGACCTAGCCCGAAAAGTGAAAATTCTAAGAGACCACGGCATGGACCCAAACAAGAGATACTGGCATCAAGTTGTCGGGTTCAACTACCGAATGACCAACTTGCAAGCCGCGTTAGGCATTGCACAACTAAAAAAAATCAGCCACTTCCTTTCACGAAGAAGAAAGATTGCGGAAACTTACAGCTCTCTTTTAAAGACTGTTCAAGGAATAGTTGTGCATCCTGAAATGCCTTGGGCTCGGAACGCCTACTGGCTCTACTCTATCCTTATTGACAGGGAAAAATACGGGGTCAGCAGGGACGAATTGATGCTGAAAATGGCTAGGAAAGGCGTTGAAACCAGGCCTTTCTTCTATCCCATACATGATATGCCTCCTTACAGGAAGTATGCCAGACAGCGCCATTTCTATGTGGCGGAAAGGCTTTCTTCAAGTGGGATGAACCTTCCAAGCAGCGTGAAACTAACTGAAGAACAAATACAACAGGTGGCTAAGCTCATAAGAGATAATCAACAGAGGTAAGCATCATAGCCTCTCAACTCTGTCTTTCTACAGAAACCCTTGCGTGTGCCTCGCGTTGACTTTGAATGAAACCACAAACTAAATAAAACCGAATCATTGTCTTGTTGAAGAGGATGCATAGGTCATGAGCAGAATCCGAAAACTTCTTAGTTCAGAGAAAATCTCTGGTGCGTTTGGACGTCTGGGCAACCTGCGCATGAAGGTAAGCCACGCCATGCTGTTAGAGTTTGCGTTGCTCATGCTCATCCTAGTCCTCGCCTTCACAGTGCGTTTGCTTCCGATGCGATGGGGCTACTTCATTTCGGAATTCGACCCATATTATCAGTATCGCCTCACAAAAGACATGGTGGAAAACGGTTTCCTTCACTGGACAACATGGCGAGATCAAATGAGCTGGTGGCCATGGGGACGAAACGTTGCTCCTACATCTTTTCCTGGGCTTGCGATGGCTGCAGCTAGCCTTTACTTGGTGTTCAACGCCTTGGGAGTACCAATGACACCTGCGTATTCGGGAAATCCATTGGCAGCTGATCCCGTGTACAATTTTGTCGTGATTTTTCCAGTTATCATGGCAACTCTAACCGTTCTAGCTATGTATTTTTTCGGAAAAGATATTGGAGGGAAAGAAGTCGGGTTGTTTTCAGCTTTCTTCCTAGCTTTAAATGGCTCATACATAGGACGGACTTCTCTTGGATTCTTTGACGACGAAACTGTGGGTATATTCAGCATTATCATGTATTCTTTGTTCTTCCTAAGATCTATTGAAAGGGAAAGATCAACAAAAGCCAGCGTGATTTATTCCGTGCTGGCAGGTCTGACTCTAGGCTATTTATTCACTGCTTGGGGGGCGTCTCGATATCCTGTTGGCATAACTCTAGTGTTCGTGGTAGTTTTGCTTCTCTTACGTAGATATTCAACGCGTCTGCTCACCACATACAGCATCACGTACGGCATTGGCCTGCTCGTCGCAATTAATGTATCCCATCTAGGTGGCGTCAGGTTTCTCTTGGAAATAACCAATGTCGCTGTACTGGGCGTGCTTGTGCTACTGTGCATGTTTGAG
>CAYLSJ010000071.1:3433-6366 GCA_964386655.1 uncultured Candidatus Bathyarchaeia archaeon
AGTGACGGCACTAACATTGGATACGGTGAAGAGAGCAAGTGGCGATGGATGGCAAACATCGCTTTCGGGAACCTAACCGCTCACGAAGGATTTGGGAATTATACTCTAGGATCGGACTGGATCGGAGATAAGAATAATAATGGGCAAGCTGACAGCGACGAGATAGTTGCTAATCCTCTTGGTCAGAACGCTATCGTGTACAAGATGTTGCAGTATGGAAAAAGCAAGAGAGTAACCTCGATAACCGCACCTGCACTTGAGCATTTCGATCTGATCTACTGGTCTCAGAAAGACAGGTCAACAGTGGTCACAACTAGCGGAACAGTAGGATATCATACGCTTGTTACAGTGTGGAAGGTAAAACGCTAGCAAAGTGATGCAGCAATGTCTGATCCACCAAAGACCGGGAGCGAACCAGGCATAGCCTATGAATGCGTCAAATGCGGCGCTGTTGTCTCATCTGAAGAGCTTGAGCTGCGGGGCGGAGGAGTCAAATGCACCTACTGTGGCTACCGTGTTCTGAAGAAGATTAGACCGCCAATAGTGAAGCGTGTAAAGGCTCAATAGCCGCAACAAGTCTTTTATGATTCAGCAGACTATCCAGATTCAGGCGGAGGGACAGAATATCAAACGCAAATTGATGGACATTTTGGCTTGCCCAATCGACAAGCACTATCCGTTAGAGCTGTTTGTCTTTCAAGAGAAAGAAGAGATAGTTGAAGGCGTAATCATCTGCCCCAAATGTAGTCGTTGGTACCCAATTAGAGATGAAATCCCTGAAATGCTTCCAGACGAACTACGAGAAGAAAAAGACGACATTCCCTTTTTGAAGAAATGGAAAGAAAAGTTCCCAGCGAAAATCATCAACGAAGGCAGACCCTTCAACTTAAAGAAATAGAGTGAGAACTTAGTTCTCTATACAGCAGAACGATATTTGACCTCGCGAAAGACATAATTCCCCCGACTCAGAGTATCCCTATTATCTTATTCATTTTTGCACCTTCGATTTTGCCTCGTTCCATCATTGTTACAGTTGCAAAGCGAAGGAATGCTATGAAACCTTTGATAATCCAGCATTGTCTAGTCTTGGAGTAAAGCAATCTAGAACGGTTCGAGTCTTACTGCAGTGCCTCTTCGCGCCGATTTCAAGGCGGCTTCCGCGACCTGCAGTGCTCTCAAACCATCCACGCCTGTAATCATAGGTTCTCGATCATTCAATATACTGTTGGCGAAGTGCTGCAGTTCCAGCTTCAACGGTTCTTTAACCTCATATCTTGGCGCTAGCGTCTGTCCAGCAGTTTCCATTGTTATTTCCTGCGTAATGTAGTCTAACGTCATAATAGCCTCGCTTCCAGTGACCGTCAGCTTCCTGATCTTGTACGGGGTCAGCCAATTAGCCTCGATAAAGGTAGTTTGCTTGCCTTTGAACGTAACCAGGATCTGAGCGTGGTCTTCGAATTTTTTGTGACGGAAATTGCCTGCCTTGGCATAGACCTCAATTGGCTCATCATCGAAAAGATAGCGTGTAACGTCTATGTCATGTATAGCTAGGTCTTTGACTACACCCACATCGCCAATGCGCTCAGGCCACTGCGAAACTCGCCGAGCTGTAGCATAAACCACACCGCCAATTTCACATTTGTCGACAGCCTGTTTAATCCGCTGAACGCCTGGAATAAACCGCATCAGGAAGCCTACCATTAAACAAAGATGTTGCCTTTTCGCTAGCCCGACGATCCTCTCTGCTTCCTTCACGGTGTTTGCCATCGGCTTCTCAATCAGCACGTGCTTTCCAGCTTTCAGCGCTTTCAATGCTTCCATTGCCAAAGTGGTTGACCATGTACACACCGTGACAGCTTCCACATCTTTTCTCTTCAACATTTTGCCGCTGTCAGTATACGCTTCAACTCCGAACAGCTCTGCCACTGCTTTGGCTTTGGTTTCGTCTTTGTCGCATACAGCGACCAGACATGTCTCACCTAACTCTTTCAGGTTTCGGGCATGATTTCGTCCCCAAAAACCTGCTCCAATAATAGCTACGCCCAGTTTTCTTATTTGGTCCACACTCCTCTACCTACACCGCGGTATACAAATCCAGTTTGCTCAGCTTTTTCAGGTTCAATTACATGTCCCATATCTACCACAGCCGCAGTTTTCGTCATCAGCAGCCTCAGCTTCTTCCAGTTCAGCTGCCTAAATCGATTGTGCCCAACCACAATCACGATGCAGTCTGTTCCCTCAACTGTCTTTGCCAGGGTCCTCTCAGCAGGGTAACCCAAATCTTTCAGCTCTTTATATGTATAGAGCGGATCGAAGACTCGAACAACAGCGCCTTTGTTTGTAAACATCTTGACCAATTTGTCTACGGTACTTCCTCGGTGTTCCTTTGTGTTTGGCGAGTAGGAAACGCCGAGCAACGCTATCTTTGCTCTTCTGAGTGGCTTCTGATGCCTGCTCAAGGCATGGCGTGCCAACTGGACTGTGTGCTCGGGGATTTCATCGTTGATCTTTCGAGCTAAAGCAGCCAGACTGAGTTTAGCGCCAGAGCTCTCTGCCTCATCGAGAAGAAGGTAAGGGTCCTTGGGTATGTGCCCGCCAACGATCCCGGGACGAAGCAGGTGACAATACGGTTGGGTGTTAGCGGCTACTTGCGCCTCCAAATAATCTACTCTGATCTTCTCGCATAGTAAACCAAAATCATTCGACAAAGCCAAGGAGACGTCTCTGTACACATTTTCAAAAAGCTTAACAGTCTCAGCGGTTCTTAGATCACGAACCCTGACTACTCCACCCTTTACAACGGTTCCCAAAAAGAGACTCGCGATCCTGAGACTCTGTTCATCTATTCCGCCGATCACACGCGCATAGCCTGCCAAGTCTTGAAGTATTCTTCCAGGCGCAGCTCGAGTTGGACTGTTCGCAAGTCCGAAGTC
>CAYLSJ010000072.1:0-6335 GCA_964386655.1 uncultured Candidatus Bathyarchaeia archaeon
TTGTAATTCTCTTTCTCATTTCTTTCTAATCTTTTCACAATTGGGAAATGCTCTTGCACTTGGCGCAGCAAAGGCTCGTACGTTGGATACTCTATGACAGCTTCTTTCTTGCGTGGGTTTTTCTCTGCTAGGATTCTTGTGATTCGTGCGTTTTGTCCTGAGGTGCCTTCGCTTGAGGTGAAGAGGTTTTCCGAGGCTACGTGATATCGTTTTGCTAGCAATGCAATGGTTTCTGGATTGCCGTGCGCATGGTTGGTGCTGAGGTTGACTTCTCCTAAAGCTAAATTGTATTTGAAGGTGCCCACGCCGCTGGAGCGGAAGTCGTATTTCACTCTGGGCACATGCACATACCAGTCTAAATATAGCGACCGATGCTTCATCTATGACACCACTTTAGAATAGTGCATTGCTATATCTCTACGTGCTTAAACGTTTTCGACGATGGTCAGCCTTCCGCTTCGTCGTCTGACGGTTCAATTCTGACTTTGATTTCTGTTATCTCGTCGAATTCCTTCCTCACTTCCTGCTCTACTTGGGTCGCTATTCGATCCGCTTCGCGCACAGTCATTTCAGGGTCAACTACAATGTGCATGTCGCCCATAATGTAGGGTCCAAGCTTGCGCATGCGAATGCTGTGCACGCTCTTGACGTGCTTGACGCTTCTAGCTATGTTTGAGATGTCAGCTAGAATGTCAGAGCATTGGCATGCATCCATTAAGACCAATGAGGCTTCTTTTACAGTAGAATAGGCGACAGTGAAGATGAATAAGGCTATGATTATTCCAGCAACTGCATCAGTTTGTGCTATGTTGAAATAACTGCCTAGCGCAATGCCCAAGAAAGCTGTGACCGACGTCAACACATCTTTAACCGAGTTGAAGGCGTCAGTTTTGAGCGCTAATGAATCATATTCTCTTGCGGCTCGTCCCTTGTATACAGCAATAATAAGAGCTACAGATGCAGCGAACAACGCCACTATCATAGCAACTTCGGCGTTGACGATTTCTTTGGGCGCCAAGAAGGTCAGGTAAGACTCGTACAGGATCACTCCGCCCAACATGGTCATGAAGAAGGCTGCGACCACGCTGCTGAAGGTTTCAACTCGATAGTAGCCGAAGTGGAATTTTCCGTCTGGCGCTTTTCGAGACAAGCGCAAACCAATCCATACGATGAATGAAACCACCGCGTCGGCAAAAGAATGCACTCCATCAGCAACTAAGGCAAGGCTCAGCGAAAACACGCCAACAACAACTTCCACAATGCCGACTAGTATGAGAACTATAAACGATTTCTTAGCTACTATGCCACCCTTAGCGAGTCCACTTGACTGCAAGCCTGGTCTTCGACGCTCCACAACAACTATCCAATATTATTGGTAGGAACCATATTTCAGCTGTTCGCACACGTAAATGAGCAGCAAACTAGCCTCAGGCTAATGACTTCTTTAGCGATAAGCAAGTGGGGTCTGTCCGCTGTTGGGTCTTCATCTGCATAAGATCAGACTGGGACGGCGACATCATCCCCCAAGAAGAATAGACCGATCGACTAAGATAACTCTTTTCAAACACAGCAAACCTTTTGCAATCTTCAAACCATATAACAGGGTTCGGCGCCAAATATGGAAGAGCAGAAGAACGTAAAGTGGATTCTAATAATCTCTATCATCATGTTTTTCGCTTCAATCGGCTATGCATTACCATACTCTTACGTAGGCGGCATACGTTCACCATGGGACACGCTCTGGTACGTTATAGGCAGAATAACCACACTTCTTTTCATAGCAACTATTACCACAGGCACATTGTTCACTACAAACTTTGCGAAGAAAGCGTTAATGTATAAACTGACAATCTACTTCTTCATAGTCTCAATGAGCTTGTTCTTCGTAGGATTCCTCAAGTGGCTGTTCTCATTTCCCTGAGAACTACGCCTCCGTTACAGCGATCGGCTTCGGGCTTCCAAGAGCCAGCGAGCGCGCTGCCTTCTTACACGCTGGTCGTTTTTCTAGCGAGCGCTTTGAGAGTCCCTGAGACTCTGAGAACATGAACAGCCGCTGGAGTGTTGCCAATCTTTGTTATCGAAGCTATTGACGCTCTAACCATCGGCAAAGCCTTATGCCAACATCTCAAGACAGCAAGCCGCGTCTTGTCATCGCACCTGATCAAGTATAATCCAGCTTGACCTGCACCCACCTCGCCGAACAATCGCAGAACAGCGCCCCACACAGCATCTGAAACTGCCCTAGCCTCAAACAATCCTTCGCAATCGATTTTGAGCGCGAGATACCGTCTCCTCACAAGTCTAGTCAAGGCTTCCTCGCCTCCTTGACAATCCGAACACCTGGCGCTGCATAATCTAAGCTTTGCCTCGCTCTGTTTCTCTCTATAATCGCTGTTGGATTTGTAGACAATGCTTCAAGAGCAAAAGAAGACTCTACATCGAACAGCAAAGCCAATGCAGCGCAGTCTTGAGGCTTGCGCAAAAACAACAGCTCAGATGTCCCGCTTGAAAACACAACGGGCACATCAAAGCTCTTGGCAATTGCCACCTCTTTGCGTAGCCGCGAAAGAAACGCTACATTTGATTTGGCTTCTATGCTACTGAGTATTTGCGCAACATTGACCTCCAGAGCAGCAGAAGACTCAGACGCCAGCTGTGCTTCAGCTCTGTCAAAAAAACGTTTCCTCGGCTCAACCGACGGAAAACACAGTAAGTCGACTCTGCGGTCTCTCGCTGCGTGCCTAGCCACAGCCTTTGAGTTGCAGGTAACAGACACAACTTCAAAACTGCGCCTAAACTTCCGCAAACACACAAGCAAGTCGCCTGAGCTTCTAGGATTCAGATCTAACCTTGTCACAAAATCTAAGCCCAGCTCAGTGCTGATTTGACGCAGCGGCTTGACTGTCTCCTCTTTAACACTGGGTGGAAGAGGCACACCAATTCGGCTGTAACCCAACTCTGCAGATTTCGCAATCAGACGCTCTGCCCGCTCCGCATCCCCAATCGGAAGACACAGATGCAGGTCAACAAACTTCATCGTGAAAGCATCCCAACTCCACGGCAGATCTCAACGATATCCTCAAGCCGGTTCTTCCTAAACCTCAACCGCACACGAATTGGATCAGAAGCGCCAAGTTTGAATTCACCCTCAAAAGCTGCCTGTTTATCTAAACGAATGTAGAAGCTGCCCTTCTCAATATGCTTCCCGATGGCTTGCGTTAAGGTTTCTTTGTCCAAAGGACTCAAATTTGAAGCAAATTTCTCAACAAACGCCTTAATCATGTCTTTATCCTTGATTCTTGCCTGAAATAGAACGATGGGGTTGCCATGATGCCCCTCAGCCTTGGTTTTCGCGAAAGGTATGTTTTCGATGTGGGCTTCGGGCAAGATGCGTCTCACAGCCTCTAGCACTTTGCCCTCATTCTCAGTGGCGTGAGAAAAGCAGCTGATATCAACCTCGGAAATCGGCAGCGTCCTAGACAAGCAGTGCACACTCTGTGATTCTGGTTATTTCTTGCGCAACAACTGCTTAAGAGTCTTCACATTTTGCTCGCTCTTTGTTTTTCTTCTCGTGTCAACTGGCAATCGCAGTTTTAAAGCCTGACTGAAACTCAGCTCAACTTCTCTGAGTTCTTCTCTGCTGAAGCCTCTGCCTCTTCGTGTCTTTCCAGACTTCTTCACAGCAATTGCTTCTGCCTTCGGTTGCGCACTCAAAAAATCTTCACCCAAGCTCTTACTGATTTCAACTCTTAATTTAAAATTAACTGGACTTATACCACAAAATTATTAAACAAGTTGTGTGTGCATGCACTAATAAGAAAAGTGAGGTATTGAAAAACTGGGATGATTCCGAAAGAATTCTTCATCACCAGCGGAAAAGCAGTAAGCCCTGTTTCTGAACTAAACGCGTTCGACCTCGCTCTCAAGAAAGCCGGCATCGCTCAATGCAACCTTGTATGCGTAAGCTCAATTCTTCCTAGAGGCTGCACTGAGGTTGAGAAACACAACATCGATGCAGGCGCTGTCACATTCGCAGTTTTAGCCAGAATGGACGGAGACGAGGGAACAACGATCGGGGCTGGAATCGCTTGGACCTGGGCACGCAGTAAGAGATACGGGCTGGTAGCTGAGGCTCATGGCTTCATGGACAAGAAAGCGCTTGAGGAAACACTAGACTGGAAAATCAAAGAAATGGCAAAAATCAGAGGCATACAAATCGGTCCTATTGAAAAGCGCATGGAAGTCCAGCGAGTGCCGATGGACAACTATGGCTGCGTCATATCCGCTCTAGTCTACTACAAGTAAGAAAACCTATTCTCCTAATTTCTTCCGCTTTCTTTTTCTCCGTGATTACCAGACAAACTCAGGTTGGCGACTATACTTCTCTGCGTCTGCCTTTATGATGAAGACCACGAACCTCTTTCCCAGCGCTTGTCAGTCCTCTGAAAGCTCTTCCATGCTGCGCATTCTTAGTAATCCAACTGATGTTCTTATCAGCTTTGACAACAGGATGATTAGGGTCAACCATTATCACCTCATACCACTTGTGACGCCCGTCTTCCCAAACCCAATACGAGTTCAAAACCTCCAAGTTCGGAAACTTCCGCGCTGCTCGCTCCTCAGCGATCAGCTGCAAGCTCTTAGCAAGCTTGAGCTTAGTGACACCCATACGCTTCTGTCGACGCCCAGCCTTCGGCCTCTGTCTCTTCCACCCGCTCCTCCCCACTCTCACCCTAGCTATCACGTAACCCTGTTTAGCTTTGTATCCTAGCTTACGCGATCTGTCCAACCGCAGAGGCTTGTCAACCCTCAATATCGCGGGCTGTCTGCGCCATTCGATCACACGTTGTTTCATCAAGTCTTTCACAAAAGAGTCTTCAGGCTTGTTCCACGCTTCTGAAATGTACTTATAAGCCACTGTGTATTCAGCTCCTGTTTGCAGTTCAACCTTAAAGGTTACATCCTAACGGACTCTACATCCGTACACGGCTTGAAGCCAAATACCAATAGACAGCTAATAAACCTTTTCGCTTTTCTCCCTTAGCACCTAGAACTCGAGGAACTTGCTGCGCCGCTGATTCACTTTAGCCTTTTCTTGTTAACCAGCATTGCCCTCTTGACTAGAAAGCAACCGCTTTGACCTTGCCAAATCCTCTCAGTTTCAACCAGCTGAATCCGCCTCTTGAAAAAGGGCGCATCTAGAACTAGGGTTTCATATTCACCGCCTTCCCCAACAAGAGAAACCTGAAGCTTCTTGTTCAATCTGACCAGATCGGATACCGCACTCTCGTCGATTCTTCTTCCAAGCCAATCTTCAGTGAACCCGTAGGCGTACACGCCGACGATTATGATTTCCATCTCTGACTGAAGTATTTCCTTAAGTAGCTTCAGCGGTTCTTCTTGCCACAAGGGTACAATATGCTCAATGCCAAGGGTCTTGCAGATTCTGTCAACGCGTTTTTTCTGATACTCCGAGGTTATAGCTCCTGAAACCACAGCATCAACTGGCAGTCGCTTGAGCGTTCGCTTGAGGTCTTCGAGTTCTTCCTCTTTAAGACCTGATGTCTCTGCTCTAACTAGCGGAATACCGATGGCTTCAGCGATTAGGTCTGCCATGTGAATGTTCGGGTAGTGGAACATCCAGCTATCAGCTCGCTGCGGCACCATCGTGACTAAGTTAACTATTTCAAAGCCTTGCTTCATTGCGCGGTAGAGAGCTAAGGCGGAGTCTTTGCCGCCTGTGACAAGGACTGCTACACGCAAGGGTGACAGCCACGTTATGATGATAGACGGCATGGAATAATAAGTTGCTGCAGGATGGTAGGCATAGTTTCTGCTTGAATAAGCTTAGTAGGATACTGTGACTAGGCGTTTTTCCTTCAGCCAGAATTGCTGGAAGTAGTCTTCACAGCGTTGTAGGGCTTCTTTGACTCCTAAGTCCCAAAGGGGAACAGTCATCAAGCCCCAATCACATTCGACATCAGCTGCACAAACTTCTAAAGCAAAGATGTCACTTGGCAACACAAAACCCGAATTGGCAAGCCTCTTTCTGTTCAAGACCAAAGCAGCAAACCTTTGCGGCACAAAGCTACGGGTTTGAGTCAACGAATGCGCTACACTTTCCACTTTCTGCCTTGTAAAGCCCGTGTTAACCACATCGTCGACAATCAAGACGCATTCGCTGGTTTTAAGAAGCCTGCTGAAATAGGCTTTCCATTCTAGGCTTGGAAAATAGGATTCAATCTGATGCTGCATGTGAAGATGTCGCTGTGCAACTAGAGGCACAAAATTCTCAACCACACTGTTTATCTTTGCCAAACCATAGGCAATAGGCA
>CAYLSJ010000073.1:0-2455 GCA_964386655.1 uncultured Candidatus Bathyarchaeia archaeon
TTCTGTGCAGCTTCTCGCATGATTTGAGGAACATTTTCAGCTGGCACTACAACTACCACGAGCTCAACATCACCGATTATTCCTTTCAGCGAAGAATGGCATCTAAACGCCAGAATGTAATCCTCATGCGGATTAACAGGGTACAAATCGCCCTTGAATATGCCTCGACGCTTATTGTCAGCAAAGTTCTTGAATATAACATGCCCAGCCTTGGTGATTTTTCTAGAAGCACCAACAACTGCCACTGACTTAGGCTCAAAAAAAGTATGAATCTGCTCTACAGTTGACACATCTTTCTGCATTTTCGTCTCTTTCCAAACCGGCTTAGGATAACCTTGCAGCGCAGCCTTTTATGTGTTTTTTCGCCTTGATCGAACAATCACTATTGGTTTATGTTCAACCTTGTCGAGCATTTCCCACGTCACTTCAGTAAGCGCAACATCAAAAGCCTCAGCCATATCCCAAACATTCCTCCCAGAACCGTAGCCTCGCGCCTTATTGGCTGCTTCCGCTATCTGAAGAGCCGTTTCAGCGCTCAGACTGAAACCTGAAAGAGCAATTGGAGTCGACCTCATCCTAAGCTTCAGAAACCTTCCCAACAGATAAGCCAAGATTCCACCAACAGACCGTATGCCACAAATCGAACCTGGTCTAGGCGTGAAATGAAAGTTGCGAAAAGTATACGTCTTGTCAGTATCAACAATCATAACAACCACAACCTTGCGCAACTCGTTTTGAAGGCTCTCTCGAATTCGTTCTGCGATCTGTTGGGCGTTTCTCAATGGCAGACTAACGTATGAATACGGCAGGTTGCTGCCATCGATTCCTCCCTCTGATCCATGCATCAACGCTTGAAAAAATCCTGCCTTCTCGAGTGCTAACTGCTTGTGCCTACTGCCTTCTTCAAAAGGATAGACCTTGAAACGCTCAACAGTCCTTCTGCGAAGGCGGCACAAAGTGCCCAGCGGATAAGCCCAAGCGACGCGCATCCAAAACCTTGCTAGAAGCCTAGCGAGAAGCTTGGCTTTGACCAGTTTTTCATCCACGATGTTTCCTGTAGCCGTTGAGATGGCTTTTTCAGAAACTGTGACCACATCGCCCTCATGAACTTTGCCTTTAAGCGCATTGACTATCTGCTGCTGGTAATCCTCTCCAGGTCGCCAGTAACCTGTAACCAGAGCTATGGTCTGATAGTCCTTTGACACAGGCTTATCCTTAGTTACCAACGCCATCGTCGTTGTTTGTTTGATTTTAGGCGGGTTTAAATATAGCGGGCATAACCATTCCTAATTCTGACGATGGAATTAGTAGGAGCAATTCATCATAGTTATTACGCCTTTAGCAAGAACTAAGGGCGATGGAAGAAGCCAAGGAGGGCCTTAACTGACGGCTCACAAACAAGACGAGAAACCAAACATTGACATTTTCAAGGCTCTCCTCGACAATTCTAAGAAACGGAGAAAAGCGAAAAGAGAAGAACTGCTTGCATCTGTAGGCGTTAAAGAGTTTTTCAAGGAAGGCAGCATCAAAATCGACATGAAAACATGCAAAGGCATTGAATGTCAACTCTGCATAAAAGCATGCCCTACCAAAGCATTGTACTGGAAAACAGGTGAAGTCGCCATCATAAACGACCTATGCGTCTACTGCACATCCTGCGTGCTAAACTGCATAGTCGACGACTGCATCGAAGTAGAACGAAGACGCAATGAAAACACAAGTGAAAAATTCAGCACTCCCACTCAAGTACTTGCCTTAGGTGAAAACACTAACTCTCAAAAGCGGCATGATAACATAATGAGAATTCTTCCAGACAACGAAGCCTACCTGAAGCGATACTGCAAACCGCTCTTTTCTTCAGAAGCAGGATGATGCCCTTATCGGCAATGGGACGAATTGATGCCAAACTAGCCTTTTAAGAACGAGACACTCAGTCTATTGCTTGGCAAGTGAGTAAGTATGGCTTTTGATGTCACACTGAATTGTGCCGGCTTCAAACAGCTTTCTTAAGCCGCTGAACACTCTTTTTGACGGTTGACCCGTCTGCTCGGCAATTTCGACAAGAGTCATAGGCTTTCCAGCCTTATGCAGCACCTCAACGATCTGATCTTCAGTCTTACCCATTTTGCGTCACCTTACGCTGCTTTTGCTGTATAGAATTTTCATAGAATTGAAGGAAGTTGCTAATCAATTTTTTTGCCGCGAAGCAACCAAAATCGTTATCAGTTGACAACTGATGAATGACTCTACAAGGGATGACGAGTCTTGAGTTCAAAACACAAGGTCATGAAGAAGAATTTTGAAACTGAAGTATGGGTAAACAACCGCAAGTTGCCATTGAACCACTTTGTTCAAGAGACACTTGCCAATACGATATCGGGCTTTCTCAAAACCCTCAAAGAGCTAGAAGAATCTCCAAAGAACATTGAAATCAAAATCAAGAAACTAGGCAAAC
>CAYLSJ010000073.1:2555-6296 GCA_964386655.1 uncultured Candidatus Bathyarchaeia archaeon
GAGCTAGAAGAATCTCCAAAGAACATTGAAATCAAAATCAAGAAACTAGGCAAACCAGCTGAAGCAGATGCTCACAAATATCCGTAAGAACGCGCTTGACTCACTTCCACCGCTCTTGTAGAAACTTGGGTATCTCGGACGAGTCTCGTGGACCTACCAGCACCTCCCAACCGCTTAGCTCTTGAATTTCTCCACTGAGTCTAGCAGCCTTGCCAGGGATGATAAGCTTTCTATGCTTGATTTTCTCGTCGATTTTGGTTTCCTTTAATGTCTCAGCAACCTTGTCTGAAGTTAGCTTGCGCCCAGCCACCGAGCTGTCAACAGCCAAGCCCTCTGTGTCAACAACAATCAGAAAGCAGTCTAGACCAGCCGACTCTATGTCAGATGCAACTGTGTAGTATGTGAGAGCGAAATTCGTGGTCATAAGCACAGGCGAGTTTTCATCAGGCTTACCAAATATCTTGACTCCAGGCTCAACAGCCACAGGCTTGCGCGGATCAGTGTAGATATTCTGCCTCAAAACCGTGTTAGGCAGAAGCACCCATCCGTCAACGCTGTGCATTACAAGTAAGTCAGCGTAACGAGTAATCAGCATGCCAGCCAAGTAAGCCTCGTTCCACATGTTAATCTCAGGAATATCCGCATGATGACTCCAAGCCGTCAAAGGCGTGCCCATCAGTGGAAAACCAAGCAAGTCGTCGCCTTTCCTACACGCAACACGCCGCAACATGGTGAAATTGCTTATCGTATCCGACAAGCCTTCATCTGGGAAAGTTCCAGGGTCAAGTATCAGGTCTTTGACGCCGTAATCGATAAGCGTCTTAGCCAACGACCTCAACAACTTCAAATCGTTCGGCGCGAAAACAGCCAACGGGCAGTCGTACATTAACGCCAGTTCAGCCATGTCCTTCCAGTTGTCCTTGGTTGCCGCATAAATCAGAGGGCGAGCTTTAGGTGCAGTCATCAAGCCAGCTTCGACAACTTCAGGATGGAGGGAACAGAGGACAAGCGGCAGCTGTGTGTTCTCCGCAACCTTCTTCACTGCTGCTTTGAATTTCTCTGGCTCATTCGATGTTGACCGCACTGCAATCATGTTGAGTTTCAATTCCTTGCCGATATAGATGTATGAGAAGCCCTCGGTTTTCTTGATTCGTAGAGTCAGCTCTTCTTCTGGCATCTCATCTGTCACGTCTATTGCTATAGGTGTGGGATTGTGGAAGGCGAGTTCATGGCGGTACATGACTAGTTTGCCGCCGATCTTAACGGCTTTATCGCCAGTGCCGACTATGATTTCTTTCACAGGAGGTTTGAGCATGTTCCAAAGCTTTTCATACGCCTTGGCGTACTGTTTCTCTTCCAACAATGGCTTGCACAATTCAAGAACTATTTCCCGGTTGACCAGTTTCGTGGCAAAAGCCATACAGTTTTCTAAACCGCATTTCTTACAGTTTGTCTTGGGCAATTGCATGTAAATGTCTATCGGACTGAGTTCCTTCACACCGATTTTTTCACCCATGTGGCTTTCTTTCTCCTCTCAAGGCTCTAAATTTTCAATGTGACCCAATCCGCGATTGCCTCAGGCTTTCCTCTACTTGCACCTGTTGTCAGCTTGCTGATAACTTCTTTAAGCGTTCTTACCGCAGCGGGATGCATCATCATGAAAACATCTACACCAGCCAAAAACAATGTCGTCGCAGTTATGGTTTCCCAAATCGGTCCGCGTAATTCACGTGGTCCCCATTCAGGCGCCAACTTCATCCATGCTTCACGGGCAGCCCAAGCGTTTGTCGTGCCTGAAGATAGAGGATGTTGAAGCTCAGTGTCGCCGAGTAATGCCGACAGCCGGGCACGCTCCATAACGGTAAACGCGTAGTCCAGTCCATAGCCGAGCGCCGCAGTAGTGGTGTCCATTATAATCTGCTCCTTGGGCAAATACTCGTACAGTTTGCGGTTCAACTCACGAGCATGGTTCAGATCCATCGAAGTAAACGCTAAAGCCACATGTCCATTTTTGTTCACAGCTTTAGCCGAGCGTTCAATATCCATGTCCAGAGTAACAGAGCTTATGAGCGCTCTTTCGCCCGCAGCCACCTCAGCCGCTTTCTCAAAAACTTTCAAATCCTTCTGTGGATCACCACAACCTCCGATAACAAGGGGCACATTGACAGCCTGAAGCACTTTCTCCACTGTCAAAGCAGCCTCTTTGGGTGAAGTGTCCTTTAAAAGCGGGTCAGTGCTAACCAAATGCAACGTTATCATATCAGCGCCGAACTTGTCCACAGCCAGCTTCGCCCAAGCTGCAGGGTCGTCAACCACCTCTTCAACATGCATCTTGACCGCTTTGGCTAAGGGAATCCTCATGTCAAAAACGTCAAGCGTAATAACTGGTGGATGAGGAGTAGGGTTTTCAAACAGGTAGTAGGCAGGAGACCTTTCGCCGCCGATAATCACTGACTTTCCACGTGTGCCACCGTTGCTCTTTGTTGCACCCAGCTGCACCTCACAAACTCTCCCCGGGTAAGTCTCAACCGGTGGAACGAAGTCGACTTCAATGATGTTTGCCGGCTTCGCTTTCTTGGGTATTGCCACTGTAGGCGCTCTGGGCGCAGCCACTGCTGAGGGCTGAAGCCAAATCTCTAGGTCGCCTACATCCAAGTCGACATCCTCAAGCTCCACTTCTTGCAGTTTGCTTAAGATGTCAAACAGCTCAGGGCTGAATTTCAGCAGTGCCTTCTTGTCCTTGTTCTCTTCCTCGTTCTCTCCCACGGTCTGTCACCTTTTCTCAGCTTTCTCAGCCCTAATGATGACTTTCTTAGCGTGAATCTTTGCGTCTTTAAGGATTATCTTGAAGCCACCCGATGCAATGGGCAGAGTCGGCAATTCAAGGACCGGTGCACCTGCGGGAATCTCCCTCTCCTCAGTTGGAGCCTCAACCGCTTCGGGAGGTCGTGCTTTCCATCGCTCGACAACTGGATGACCCTGTGTTTCCAGAAACTTCCTTAGGTCGTCAACTGTTTTTGCCTCGTTTTCTGTCGCAAGTTTGTCGATGATGTCTTTGGGCACGAAGTCTTTGACCCGTTCCTTTATGGTTAAAGGCATCCAGACGATGCGGTTCCATCCGCCATCTGCTTGAAGCAGCTTTGGCGACCGCATGTACTCCACCGATAAACCATGAAAACCATCGACTTGTCTGCCGCCTGCAGTGGAGTCCGCAATCGTGGAGAATGGCAAACCGTTTACTGTGACATCCTTGTAGCCTCGGTGAACTATGCCCAAGCCATCAACCTCAGGGATGTAGAAGGCAACTGCTTCAAAGCAGCCGCACGAAGTGTGTGGGTATCCAAAGCCTGTGTAAAGCCAGACTCGTGAGATTTCGCCGAGCGACTTCTTCCTCACTGTCTCATTGACTCCAGAGTATTCGCCTTTCTCCGGGTCGATTAAGTCGCCCTTGTCGATCTCATACACGGGTCCTTTCGGATCGATTCTGGCAGTGGCTCTGGCGTCAAACCAGCTGATTGAACCGCAGTTAGAGTATCGCTGAGGCGTAATGACACATACATGTGTTGGAGCAAAGGACTGGCAGAGGCTACAGCCATAGAACTTGTCAACTTCCTCGTCCTTTAGTCCACGTGCCTTTGCATCGCGAGTTTCGTAAATCTTCAAGGCTTCCGAATACATTTCTTTAACCTTTTCTGGGTCAGTAATGAATGTGACTTGGATTTTCTCGATGATTGGCAGCTC
>CAYLSJ010000074.1:0-6292 GCA_964386655.1 uncultured Candidatus Bathyarchaeia archaeon
CCTAGCAAGTGCTAACTGACGGTCGTATCATAGGGTGCTTTTGTTAATCGTTCTGCTCCATCTTTCTTCACGAACCCGGTGTCTTCGATGCAGATTCCCCATCGCCCAAAATACAAATGCCTGGTTCATAACCTGTTGGTCCCTGGTTCAAATCCGGGGCGGGACCATCACTTATAAAGCTCTTTGATTGTTGTTGAAGAGAATGTGCGAGCTGATTCCTACTCAATGAATGACGCAATGTCGGGTGTGAAAGCTCTATTCTTCGACTTAGATGGAACTCTGACTGACATCAATCAGAGAGAAGTCGAAGTCATCTATGACACTGTAACTCACTTTGGTCTGAAGGCTACTAAAGCAAAGGTGAAGGAGCTGTGTTTTCAGACGCCTTCTTATATGGATGTTTTCAAAGAACTTGATCTTGAGCTCACCGAGGATGCAGTCAAATACTGGACATCAGCCTTCGTCAATGCCTACCGCCATACAGTGGTCAGAAGAGGAGTCGAGTCAACGTTGAAGGCGTTGAACGGGAAATATGTGCTTGCCTGCGTCACTTCCAGAGAAACCAGCAGAGAAGTGATTCAGGAATTGAGCTTTCTACACCTCAGCGAATTCTTTAATCCCATTATTACTCGAAATGTGGCAGCCAAGCATTTTGGATTATCTTCGCTTCCGTTTTTCCCCTTTCATGAGCAGAGAAGAAAGCTGTGCGAGTGCGCGCTCGCTATGACAGAACGCAGTCCCAAAGAATCGATTGCGATAGGTGACATGGGCAGAGAACTCAAACCTGCAAGGGAATTGGGCCTTACAACAATAGGTCTTATCACGAACAAGGCCAGGTTAGGTGAACTTCGAGAGAATTCTGATTTCATTATTTCAAGCATGAATCAACTTCTAAAAGTGCTTACTCAACTAAACAAGGGACGAGTCAATACTGCATTTGAGAATACCGTTTAGCTAAAACTTAAATTCACTTTTCTGATACAATATTTCGGTTTGTCATGTCTCTGATTGTCGCAGAAGACTTGGTAAAGAACTACGGCAAAGTGGTTGCGGTAAACGGTTTGAACCTTACCTTGAATCAGGGCTCAGTCACCGGCTTGATCGGTCCGAATGGAGCTGGAAAAACCACAACCATCAAAATAATCCTAGGTCTGTTAAAGCCCGATAGGGGCCACGTTGAGGTTTTCGGTCAAAATCCCTGGGACAATCCAGACATTCGTAACAGGATTGGCGTAGTTCATGAAAAGGCCTTTTTTCCATCTCACCAAAATACCTTAGACTATTTGGAAAGGACATGCAGAATCTTTGGCATGCCAGAATCTCGTGGTTTTGAACTTCTGAGACTAGTCGACCTGCAGGAAGCTGCTGATCGCTCAATAAAGGCTCTTTCAGCAGGTATGCTACAGAAATTCGCCATTGCCCACGCGTTAACGCATCAGCCACAGTTGGTCATAGCCGACGAAATGACTGCCAACCTAGACCCCCAAGCCAGAAGTGCACTCCTTGACTTGATCTTTCGGCTGCACAAGGACGAAAAGGTTACATTTCTTCTGTCCTCGCACATTCTTCCTGAGTTGAGTCGAGTATGCGACTCTGTTGCTATCATCAACCAAGGAAAAGTTTGGGCTTTTGGAAAACTGTCTGAACTCTACGAGAAGTATGCGGCTGGAATAATCAGAATCGCAACAGACAAGCCCGAAGAACTTGCCGCAGAAATCAGAAAACTTCCATATATAGAAAAACTGGAAACTGACCTACGAGGCATCTCTGTTAAAGTTCAACAGAATAAAGAGGAAGAACTCTACGAAAACGCTCCTAAACTCGCAAGAAGAGTTGAAGCCAAGATTCAAGGAATTGAAACTGGAAGCGCCTCTCTGGAAGAGCTTTATAGGCTGGTGGTCAGTGGAAGCAAAGGAGGATGACACAATGAGAAAAATGAAAGGTAGACCATTTTTAGAGATATTTGCCTCCGCACTGCATGAAGACTACAGGTTCCCTATCCTAGAAGTCTTTGCATTCCTCTATGCGTTGGGTACGTTTACGTTCGCAAGTTTTGGAGGCGGTAAAGACGAGCTTGCAGCTTATAGTTTGGCATCTTCCTTGTTGGGTACGCCTCTCTTCGTGTTTATAATACTTATTTTTAAAAATGTCGCTTATGGGTTGGGAAGCGACATCGAAAAAGGAATTGTTCAAACCTACTTCTCATATCCTCTCAAAAGGCGTTCCATTCTGTCAGCGAAACTACTCTCAGCCTTGGGAGTAGCATTCCTTCTCTTTTTCGCTATTCAGATTTCTGCACTGTACATTCTGGCTCCTGAAATAGTTTCACCATACTTGGGCACGGTGCTTCTAACCTACGCAGCCAACTTGAGCTATCCGATTCAAGTCGCAGGCATCATACTACTTGTGACGCTGATTCTGAGAAGAGGAGGCTTAGCATTGGTCATTGGGATCGTCCTCTATTTCGCTCTGGGGATAGTTACAAGCCTAATCATGTTTGCGTCCTTTGCCACAAACTCAACCTTAGGTCTACAGATAATATCAGTAATTTCTCCAAATGTTGGCTTAGCGAATTATTACTCTACATATTCTCCATTCCCTGGTGGTCTGTTGTGGACTCCAACATTCACGGAGGTTCTCTTTTCAATCGGAGGCAGCTACATTATTGCGGCCTCAATTTTTCTCATAGCGTACCTATATTTCTGCAGGAGACTCGGTCTGTGAAACGAAGCATGATTCTTCTTGGGCGTGGCGGAACTATTCTGTTATCTATAGGTCTTGCCCTACTACTTGTTTCGCTCATCCCCTCAGCTCAAATAGGCATAACAAAATCGACAGGTGAACTTCTTTCTAGGGGAACATGGCGACCGTATGGAGAAGGTGTCTTAACGCCGCAGCAGAGCTTACGTATTACTGCTACAACAGAAGGCACTCTGAACGTGAAATTGCTTGAAGAAAGCGAAATAACCATCATGATGTGGATCAATGAACATTACCCACCGCCGTTCGACAACCGAAACAACATAACGTGCCTTACGGAATTCCTCGCCCAGAAACCTGAAATAATCCGCTGGGAACGCGATGTTCATAACGGGGGAGCCGAATACGAGTACGTTCCGGCTAAGATAACAAATGCGACAATAGTCTTTTCCAATCCAAGTTCAGAGGATGTCCATTTTGACTGGCAGACTATACAGACGGCTATGGTAGCTCCACGAGGCAAAGTACGAACTCTTGCCTTGTGGGCAACCCCCATAGGATTTGTTTTGGCTCTTCCTTGGCTCATCGTACGATATAGAACCAGGACAATGCGACACTCTTCAAAGATTTCGCTGTAGTCGGTCTAGACCACAAAGTCGTAAGGCGCCTTTGTAAGCCTTTCCGCCCCTTCCTTTTTCACAAGCACGGTGTCTTCAATGCGAACTCCACCATAACCGATTATGTAGATTCCAGGCTCATCAGTAACCACGTTGCCAGCTTTCAGAACATCTTTGCTAACAGAATTCAACGTCGGCTGCTCATGCACAGCTAACCCGACTCCATGACCCAAGCCGTGGACGAAGTTCTCGCCGAAACCATGCCTTTGAATCAACGCTCTAGCTGCAGCGTCAACCCGCTGAGCTTTGACGCCTTCCCTGATTCTCTGGAACGCCTCCTCTTGCGCTTCCTTGACAATTTCATAAATCCTTTTCTGCTTAGGTGTAGGCTTGCCAATTAAGAATGTCCGCGTCAAGTCGGCAACGTAGTGCTGGTAGCGAGCGCCCACATCAAACTGAATCAGCTCGCCCGCCTTTATTTTCTTGCCTGTACATCTACCGTGAGGAAAGGCTGAACGAGAACCTGAAGCCAAGCTGGTGCCAAAGGGCGTGCCTTCCGACCCAAGTTTACGCATGGCGTATTCCACTTCAGCCGCGGCTTCGTACTCGCGCATTCCAGGCTTGATGACTTCTAGTGCTGTTTTGGCTGCAACATCGGTCAACTCTGCTGCTTTTCTTATACACGCTATCTCAGCTGCGTCCTTCACCTCACGTAGGTCCCAGACCAGTTGGCCATCGTTTGTGAGCTTTATGCCTCTGAGGGCTTTCTTGAGTTTGTCGTGTGCTGAGACCTCTAGCGAATTGAATCCTATGTTTCTCAGTTTGAGCTTCTTCGCTTTGATTGCCAATCTCTTGTCCGCGTCTTCGCCTCGTTGCAGAAGTTCCACGCTACAGTTTTGAGCCATCTTCTTAGCTGCTTCATAGGCGGTGCCGTAGACGTAAAGCACGCCGTCGCCTTCTTGAGGAACAAGAAGACGGTATGCGCCAACAGAACTCGTAAAATACAAAATGTTGGTTTCATCTGTGATTAGGTATCCGTCGAGTCTATTCTTGTCAAAGGATTTCTGCAGAAGTTGAATTCGATTCTTCACGTCTCTCTCGCCCCATTTTTCAGAACAAAAGGGAATGCTGGACTTTAAACTTTTGCCGTGTACGTGTTTTATGCTGTTAACCGCCACTCATGAGCGACATTAAGATGATGTTGTCTCCGTTGTTCAGCTGCGTGTCCATTCCATGCAATTGTCCCATCAAAATGCCGTTCACTGTCACCACAAAGCCCATCTTCACGTCCTTCAATCCTGGCTCGTAGAACTCTTTCTTAAATGGTTTACCATACAGTCCCGCAATTCTGGTGAGAACGTCTGACAGTGAGGCGCCTTCTTCCAGTTCAAACTCGTCTTCGGCTCTTTTTATGAGGTTTTTGATGAATCCCAGATAGTGCACCTTCACTTTCATCCGATGGCGCCTCATGTTTTCTTTAATAATTATTGTTCATAGAAAACTTAAATATTCCCCAATGGATTATGTGATATTTCTTTCCCACGAATGAAAGGAGCTTAAAGGAGCTTAGAAAATGTTAGGTTATGCTGGACGGATTTTACATGTTGACTTAACAAGCGGCAAAATATGGACTGAACCCCTCAAGGAGGAATTAGCCAAGAAATACATCGGCGGCATCGGGCTTGGAATGCGCGTCTACCTAGACCATTCCAAACCAGGCATAGACCCCTTCAGCCCAGAAAACCCACTTGTAGTGGCAACAGGTCCACTTTCCGGGTCAATGGTGCCCACAGGTGGAAATGGTCACGCCTTCGTTTCGAAGTCACCTCAAACCTTCGGCGTGGGCGAAGCCAAAGCCCACGGACACTGGGGAACCGAACTGAAGCGTGCTGGATACGACGCTGTAATCTTTTACGGCAAGGCTGAAAAACCCGTCTACCTGTGGATAGACGACGACTCTGTGCAGCTGATGGACGCCAAATACCTGTGGGGCAAGTCGCCACAGGAAACTGAAGACGCAATCAAGAAAGAACTGAAGGATTTTTACATTCGAGTGGCATCAATCGGCGTTGCTGGCGAAAAACTCGTCAGAATCGCCTGCATAATCAATGAAAAAAGTCGAGCATGCGGACGAACTGGTCTGGGCGCAGTCATGGGTTCTAAGAACCTCAAAGCGATAGCTGTGAGGGGCTCAAAAGACGTAACAGTTGCCAACAAAGACCGACTGCTCGAGCTTGTGAAAACTCAACATGAGCGAATGAAGGGTCCAGCGGCACGGAAATATCGAACGCTTGGAACTCCTGAGAACGTTCTTGTCTTGAATGCACTAGGCGCCATGCCGACAAATAACTTCACTAGTGCAGTGTTTCCAGGAGCTGACAAAATCAGCGGAGAATACTTGAATGAACGTTTTGTGGCGAAAATAATCGGTTGTTCCTCATGTGCCATGCGTTGTGAGCACATCGCTGTGGTTCCTGAAGGTCCGTACAAAGGAACGACAACCCGTATTGAATACGAGCCTTTGTGGGCTATAGGACCAAATTGCGGCGTCGGCAACTTAGACGCCATCTTGAAGGGAATGGATCTAAGCAACTATTACGGAGTAGACGCGATCTCTATCGGTCTTGTAGTGAGTTTCGCCATGGATCTCTACAAGAACCACATTGTTGACAAGGACACTACAGGACTGGAACTGGATTTTGGCAATCATGAAGCCATGCTTGAGATGATAAAGCGAGTGGGCACACGGGAAGGATTCGGAGATGTCTTGGCTGAAGGCGTGAAACTTGCCGCTGATAAAATCGGCAAAGGCGCTGACAAATACGCTGTGCACATCAAAGGCGTGGAAATGACTGGCTACGACATTAGAGGACTCAAAACTGCAGCCCTAGGCTACGCGGTGTCTTTCCGCGGCGCAGACCACAATAGGCACGGAGCCTACGGACCAGATGTGGCTGGCAAAGTGAACCGTTTCA
>CAYLSJ010000075.1:0-1178 GCA_964386655.1 uncultured Candidatus Bathyarchaeia archaeon
CGCGGCGAAGCATGGACGACAATTGGTTTTGACAACTTGAGAATTCCTTAACTGTCTTGATGTAGCTTCTGTCTCTGCAACATTCATATATTATCGTGCTGCAATTAAACCGTATAATTCACTTGAATGTAGGGTTCAATCATGCCTACGGCTAAACGTGAAGAGTGGCAGCGTCATTTCGGCAAATGGTTCAGACGAGTATTGATAAAAGCCGAGGTCATGGATTATCGATATCCAGTTAAAGGCATGGCTGTCTGGCTGCCCTATGGCTTCAAGATTAGACGCAGCCTGCTTCAAGTACTGCGCAATCTGTTGGATGCGACTGGGCACGATGAGGTTCTTTTTCCACTGCTAATTCCTGAGACTTCCCTAGCGAAAGAATCTGAGCACATGAAGAATTTTGAGGGGCAAGTATTCTGGATCACCAAAGGCGGATTGACTCCGTTAGAAGTGAAGCTGGCGCTCAGACCGACAAGCGAGACTGCAATCGCACCCATGCTTAAGCTGTGGATTCGTTCACATGCTGATCTGCCTTTGAAAATGTATCAGATTGTTAACGTGTTTCGTTATGAAACAAGGGCGACTCGACCGTTGATTAGAATGCGCGAAGTGGACAATTTCAAAGAAGCACACACTATTCATGCAACAGAGAAGGAGGCTGATGCACAGGTCAAGGAGGCAATTGACGTTTACAAGAAGTTCTTCGACACGCTGGGCATGCCATACAAGATGACTAAGCGTCCAGACTGGGATAAGTTCCCTGGAGCCGAGTATTCAATAGCCTTTGACCAGATTTTGCCAGATGGCAGAACCTTGCAGAATGGAACAGTGCATAAGCTGGGGCAGAATTTCTCAAAAGCCTTCAACGTAACATACGAGACTGAGAAAGGCGACAGGGAACATGTTTGGCAGACATGCTACGGCATAAGTGGACGTCCGATTGTTGGTATGCTTGCGGCTCACGGCGACGACAACGGTGCAGTCTTGCCGCCTACAATTGCGCCTACGCAGGTTGTAATCATACCGATTCCATACAAGGACATGGAGAAGCAGATCGATAAGGCATGTGAAGCTCTTGCGGAGAAGATGAGGAAGGCGGATATCAGGGTTGGACTCGACAAACGGGGTGATTTGACTCCTGGTGCGAAATATTACTACTGGGAGCTTCGCGGCGTACC
>CAYLSJ010000075.1:1278-6281 GCA_964386655.1 uncultured Candidatus Bathyarchaeia archaeon
AACATAGCCTCTCAGAAACTTCATCAGAAATTCGGATTTAAGCCTTACAGAATCCATTATGAGAAGATTATTCGCTGACGCATCCACGGACACTCAAATAGTTGGGACGAAGCTTGCTTGAAAGTGAACCTGAGAGATATTGGGAAGTAGCCTTAAAGGAAAGTGCCCATGTCATCGTGACCAGCGTAGCCTGTCTTAGAAAGAGACCTAATGTACTCGTTATTTGTGGTCCGCATAACAAGGTGCTTGCTGAATATATTATGCTGGAATCGCAGAGGATCGGTGCACATCCATATTTATGGACGTTTGATGAGAAATTCTTCGTAAGAGGCCAAGAAACTGCCACTAGAAGCCTGACAACTACAATGCTTGAACATATGCGTTTTCTTGTAGAGAAATCTGGCGTTGTTATATGGCTTAGTCAATTTGAAGACATAGAGAAAATTCCTGCACGTTCTCGCAAGCTTGTCTACTCTTTTTGGGACGCGGTTGATCAGGCGGTGAAGTCCAAGCCTCGTTTGCTTGTGAATCTGCCATCACCTAAATACATTCGGTCGATTGGGATAAACTACCTGGAGTTTCTTGCAGCTTTCATAAACGGAGTCAAAGTTGATTACAGCAGAATTAAGGAAACAGGTTCAAACATAGCTTCAAAGCTTGCGACGAAAAAACTCATACACATTTATCATTCAAACGGTACTGATCTGGAATTCAATATTGAAGGCAGACGTGTAAGAGTCGAAGCTGGAACACTCGAAGAGTGCTATTCAACTGGTGCAGGTTGTGGAGTTGACGTTCCAGCAGGAGAAGTGTACGTCGCTCCTATTGAGAACTCGGCGAACGGACTACTCGTAGTAGACGAAAACGAAGAATATTGTGTGAAAGGGCTTCAGCTTCAGTTTAAAAACGGAAAAGTAACTGGCTTGAAAGCGGAAAGGGGCGGCGACACTTTCAAGAGATTTCTAGAGCAAGCTCAAGGCGGCAAAGACAGGATTGCCGAGTTCGGAGTGGGAACAAATCATAACATGAAACCCGTCGGCTGGAGCATATACGACGAAAAAGCTTTGGGAACAGCGCACGTAGCCATAGGCAACAATGTTCATCTAGGCGGAGTTAACAAAGCATCAATACACCTAGACTTTGTTCTAAACAAACCGACAATAAAGGCTGACGAGGAATTAGTGATAGAAGGGGGAATACTCGTACAGTAGTTTGGGAAAGAAGCTGAAAGCTTAGAACAATCGAGAAAACCGCACAGCTCTCAGACTATTTTGTATTCTTCGCCTTCCTTGAGAGTAACAACCTTGACGCTCGATTTTGCCTCTACTAGGCTCTTTAATCCCTCTGGGTTGGCGCTTTCTAGGTGCATCGGGATGACAACTTTCGGCTTGAAGGCTATTGCTGCTTCCGCAGCGTCATTGTTGTCCATCGTGTAGGTGCCTCCGCTTGGCAGCAGAGCTACATCAACATTGCCTAGTTGGCGCATCTCAGGAATAAAGTCAGTGTCTCCGGCGTGATAGATGGTTTTGCCTTCAGCTGTTATCAAGTAACCCACTCCGAGTCCCCTTGGGTGAAATGGTACTTCTGGCGACCTGAAACGTTTAAAGTTGTAGGCTTCAACCGCCTTGACTCTGATGTTGCCGATTTTTGCTTCTCTTCCAGCCTTGAGCGTCTTGACATTTCCACCGATTTTTGGGATACAGTCAGAGGGAGCAATAACTACTGTACCTTTCTTGCGAGCCTTCTGGATCTGATCTGGGTCACAATGATCAGTGTGCGAATGCGTCACGAGTATCAGGTCTGCCTTTTCAGAGAATTCTCCGTATTTCTCTAAGTCAATATAGGTTATTTTTCCTTTGACTCTGATTTGGAAGCCGGCTTGAGCCAACCATTTTATGATAACTGGCATTCATAACACCGTTTTCCTTAGCATTTTGTCCTCGTATATTTTTGGCAGTGTTAATATTGTTTGTCAATTTTTGCGAGCTTTAGTGTCAAATGGTGCTACATCGCTATTCTCATGAAGGCGCTTCTCTTCAAGAATATTCGGCGAATACGGTGCTTTGTTCAAGTTCTCTGCCTGATTTGTCGACCTTGATTTGCCCTACATGAATTGAGGTAATGCCCTTTTTCACGTTGGTATAGACCTTGAGCACTCGGCGTTCATAATCCATTCCTTTAATTATGCCTATGCCTAGAAAAAACCCGTCTCTATCATGAAGCGCAACAAGCAAGCCTTCTTCATCACCTTCCCAAGCTATTTTCACTTTCTTATTCAATGAGTTTTCAAGGGTCTTGGCGATTTCTTCATCAGCCCACTGCTCCCTGCTCAATGCGATAAAGATGGAATCAGGGGTTTCCTCGCAGTACAGCGGCATGGTTCCAATTTGTTCCACAATACGGTTCATGCGGCTTCGTGAAGGAGGCACCCCTGAGCCGAAAGGAACACCGGAAAACCTCACCCAGCCCAGCTGAAAGGACTGCACTGTGGCGCCCTTCAAGTATTTCTTGTAGCCTAATTCGCGCAGGAGTCTACGCTCTTCACGGTCACGCTTACGTACAGCTGAGGAAGGCTCGATAGAGATGTTCTGCGTCTCAGTTAATGCGCCTAGAAGAAAGGTCAACTCACTTTGTTCCTGAATGCAGATCACTATACGCGGTCTGATGCGCTTAGCCAATGCAAGTTTGTAGCGAACAGCGTCCTCGCCTTCAACCCAGCCGTCAGTATTCACAATCAACAGGTCAATGCCTTGCTTGAGAACATCCTCTACCATTCGACCGATTCCATCAACAACCTCGCTTACAGCGTTGCTTGGACTGGTAACACCAATGAAGTAGACGCTTTCGGCACCGATTTCAAACAGGTCACGAAGGGGTTTGGCTACGCGGCAGAAACTGATCGTGGACGGTGGACCCACATCTGACTGCCCTAAATCAGCGTCAACAAGCGCCACGCGACGTTTGTTCCTCAAAGCCATATTAGCCAGATAAGCGCAGAAACTGGTCTTGCCCACATCAATAGCACCGACTATCATAACGACCACTGGCTTATCCTCTTGGGCGAGGACAGAGTCGGCAGCTACTTTCCAAGAATTCGGAGTGGTGCTGCCTGCAACCTCGTTCACGACACCCTTTTCGCTTAGGAGCACCTCAAACTCAGCGTTGGCTGCAATAAAAAAAGGGACACGTTTGCTTTCTCTAATCACCATTTTCAAGTCTGGCTTGATCGGGGCGCCAAGGATTTCAACTTCGCCAGAGAGCAGCGTGACCGATGCTGGACCGTCAACGAGCAGGGTCTTACCAGCCTCAACTGTTCGCTTCACTGCAGATGGGTCGCTCCTTTTCTCTGATAGAGGTTGCCTCGACGCTCAGCAATCTTGACCGCTGCCATAGCGTGTCTTAATCGACGTTTATGAATAGTTTGACTGCCAAGACGGCTGGTTCCTGCTTCGCGTACTACTTCTATGGCTATATCACTTGGCAGAATCTTGTCTAGAAGAGGCAAAAGCTCAGCTGTGTACACAGGAGCCAGATTCCCCACTTTCACAACCTTAACCGCGGCTTGATGCTTGGTGAAGACGTCTGCAACCGCATTAGCAGCTTCCTCTAGACTGATACATGTAAATGTCTCGAGCACATTGCCATCGCTCAGAACAGCTACCCCAAAAGTCTTACCCGGGTCAACGCCCACGGCGACGGTTTCAAAGATTTTCTTCCCTCGAACGAGCTTCGCTGCTTCGTCAACTATCGCTGCTGCAGATTGATCCTCTTGGTAAACCAAGACTTGGGGGTGCTTAATGAACTTGTATTCTTTAGCGGTTGTGATGACAACTTGCACGGTTAGGGGCACTGATTCATATGGCGTCAAGCTGAGAAAATCCATTCCTCGAGCTTTCAACTCATTGACCAAGAAGTAGTAAGCTCTGCCCGAGACCGTGGCAACCGCTATCTTAGCTTCCATGTTGGATTCATCGTATGCAATACAACACGGAAAATTATTAACTTTGACTATTGATAATTCTCGAAGCGATGTGAAAAAGAGCTTGCAGAGCACAGCTCGAACCGTGCCCACAGGATGCGGCGAATTGGACAAGCTGTTAGATGGTGGGTTGCATCCAGCCAGTGTCACGCTGGTGTATGGTGAAGCTGAGACAGGCAAAACCAGCTTAGCCATCCAATGCGCTGTAAACACGACGCGATTAGGCTGTAAAGCGATTTTCATTGATTCTGACGGAAGCTTCACGCCTAGACGGTTGGCGCAGATAGCCAGTCATGATTTGAGCGAAGTGGCACCCAATATAACGTTGGTTCAGCCTGCATCGTTTCAAGAGCAGGCGCTGGCAATAGACCGTTTAGACCAGTATTTGACGCCACAGGTAGGATTGATAGTAGTGGACACGATAACTTCGCTTTACAGGGTTGAATTCGACAAGTCAAAGGAGAAAACGTTCAAGTTGAACCGTGAACTTGGGCGTCAATTAGCCAATTTGGCGCAGGTAGCCAAGACTCGAAAAATAGCCACGTTGATAACCAGTCAGGTTCGAAACGTGTTCCTTGAGGGCTTTGTCACAACTGAACCTGTTGCAACCCGTGTTCTGAAATTCTGGTCGGACAGCGTGCTGAATCTTAGACCAGCTGATCACAGAAACACCATCAAAGCAGTCTTAGAGAAGCATGCACAACGTACGGGTCCAAGCAACTGCTATCTTTCGATTGAGGAAAGCGGAATCTGCGACTGCCGCTAACATCGGATGGTTGAAACTCAATATGACGAACTGGATTTACGAAGTCGTGTACGCCGTGTTCTTCATTTTTCCAGCATACGCCGCCAACGCTCTTCCTGTGGTTTTCGGAGGCGGTCTACCCATCGACTTGGGAAGAAAGATGCCAGATGGCAAACGTGTTTTTGGCTCGCACAAGACTATTCGAGGCTTCGCAGCTGGAGTCATCGCAGGCACATTGACAAGCTTAGCCCAACTGTGGGTGTTGCAGGTTGTTGCGCC
>CAYLSJ010000076.1:0-6263 GCA_964386655.1 uncultured Candidatus Bathyarchaeia archaeon
TCTGAACCTTCCTTGGTTATTATGACTGTGTCCGAGTGCCTAAAACCAGCGTAGTTTGGCTCGTATATGCCTGGTTCACAGCTGAGAACCATACCTGGCTTAAGAACGGTGTTGTCGCCGATGTCAAGCCACGGTGGTTCGTGCCCTTCTAAGCCTAGTCCATGCCCAGTGTGATGTCTTATCAGTCTCGTTAAACCAGCTCTTTTAGCTGCCGCTGCTGCAGCTTTGTCTACGTCGCTGCACCTTGCCCCAGGCTTGAACGCTGCTAGTGCTGCGTCTTGAGCCTTCAGCATAGCCTCAAAGTATCGCTTTTGCTTCTCTGTCGGTTCCCCAACGATCATCGTACGCTCGAGTTCGCAGCTGTATCCGCCGATGTCCGCACTTGCCCCGGTAACCACCACATCGCCTTCTCTTATTGACCGTTTTGTGCTGAGAGAGTGAGGAATCGCCGACATCGGACCAACCTGTCCTCTAAAACCTGCTGCAGCTGGAGAACGCCCTCCTCTTAACGGTTCGTAGTCGGGTCCAAGCGTCTTCTTCATCGTCATGGATGCTTCATAAGAGGCTTTCAATGATACGTCGAGGTCCCACAGACCCGGTTGCGTGTATTCTTGAAGCAGCGCGTGAGCCAGATTCGCCCATCTTGCACTCTCTTTTATCAGCTGAATCTCCTCATCTGACTTGACAAGTCGCATGTTCTGGATGATCTCCTTTGCCATAACAAACTTGGCTGTGGGCAGCTTCTTTCTTAAGGGAGGACCCTTGTACCCCCAAATTCCAGCTGCACCTGCAGGGTTATCTATTCCTATCCTTTTCCGGTCAAGCTTCAGCTCTTTCAGAAAGCCTGCGAAATGCTCGATTGGATGCTTTTCCCCTGGATAGTCAAGATAAGTGAAAACGTTCTTTATCAATCTGGTTTTCAAAGGTATGTGGTCGATCTCTAAGAGTGGACCAAGGAAGGCTATGTCTCCATCTACAGGGATAACCAGTGCGGCCGGTCTCTCGGTTGCGATATACGAATAGCCGGTCAAATAGAAGAAGCTTGTTCCACTTGTGAGGTACAGTGCGTCAAGCTTCATTCTGACAAGCTCTTTTCTAACGCTTTCGATGCGCCTCTTGTATTCACTCTCGCTTATGGTTAGTTTCGCCACGAAAATGCACTTTCCTTCTCCTCAACGTCTGAGAGAACTCTCTCTTTAAGCATTAGACATAAAGGCTTTCGTGTCAACGTCTGCCTTCCTTTGCTTTGATTTGCTCCACTGCCTTGTCTAAGGCAGCCTTTGTTGGGTCTATTACTGGCACATCAAGTTTTTTGGAGAGCCATTCAGCGTTGCCCGCCATGGCAGTACAGCCTAAAACGATGATGTCAACGTGGTCTTCTTTAAGAGCTTTCTTGCCTTCGTTTAGTAAGGCTTTTCTTAGCCGTTGCTTTTGAACAAGCTCAGGCACATGCATATTCAACGGTCGTATTGAGGCTAGAAACGGTTCTGCGCCATGTTTGTGGGCGTTTCGCCTCACCCTTGCAACCGCTTCTTGCACAGTTGTTATGACTGTGAACCTCTTTTTGGCTTCTTTTACATTCGAGAATGAGGCTTCACCTGCGCCGACCACAGGAATCCTCACCATTTTCCTTGCTTCAGTTAGTCCAGGATCGCCAAAGCAGTTGATTATGATGGCATTGTATCCCTGTTTTTCTCCCTTTCTCACTACTCTGAGGAGGTCAGGCACAGCCATTTTTTCATGTTCCTCGGTTTCAATGAAGCTCGGTCCCTTTTGGAGACAGGTGAAATCTAAGTCTGCGCCTCGGCTTTTCATTTTAAGCCATGTCTTGTCAATGCTCTCGGTAATCTCACCTTTCACTATAGGATCTACAACAAGGATTTTCAAATGGGTCACTCCTTGTTAGCTTCAGGCATAGATTTACTTTTCCTCGAAGAATTCTTGTAGGCGCCTTGTCCCAGGTTGGCTCAAGACTTCAGCGCACTTTCTTGGGTCTAAAGCCTTATGTTCTAATCCAAGAGTTGTGAGCAAGCGTTGAACGCCTTTGCCCAAGCTTGGTGCAGCTAGCACTCCTCTTACATCTTTGTTGACTATGCCTCGGACAGCTTCTACATATCTAGCTAGTTGAAGTGCGGCTTGTTTGCTGGCTGTTGTTCTTTTGATTTCAATCACCACAAGTCTTCCAGCATTGTCCTCGCAGTAAACGTCCATAAATCCGGGTTCAACCTTCTTCTCATACGAAATAGGCTTCAACCCTTCCTCGACAAGCGATGGCATCAGCAAGACCGCTCTCTGCATATCTTCCTCGCTAGCATGAAGCGCAAACTCGCCCGCATCAAACAGATCCAACGCTGCTACCAGATGCACATGGTCAAAAGACACTCGAACCGACTCAGCAGGCTGGCGCCTCACAGCTCTAACCTGCAAACCGCCGCCCACAGCGCTAACGTGAAAGACACAGCCAGGCGGCTGCCAATTCACAGGCTCGTACCCTGTGGGTCGGTGAACGAGAACAGAGCCGTCTTGCTTGAAAACTACGATGCGCTCACCAGAATCAAGCCGTGAACTGGCGCGTCCATGATAATCAACCGTGCAGCTACCAACTACAAGTATGCCTCGTCGCTTCGAGAACGCTTCTCTAACAAGGGAGACGCTTTCTTCCACACTTGGACTTACTAGGGCTTTCAGAGGCTGCCGACCAAAGGCTGACACGGTAGCGTGGCTCCCGACACCTTTACAAGACCTCAAAACAAGATAAGGCTTCTGAACACCCATGACCTCATGGAAACAGAAACTCCGCATCATGCACAACTACAATCAATCAGCCCATGTCTATGACACACAATACTCTGAGGAGCAAGAAGCAAAAATCAAAACCCTTGTGCAAAACCTAGCACTGAAGCACGACAGCACAGTTCTCGACGTAGGGTGCGGCACAGGCTTGCTGGTCAAGCACCTCGTAGGCAAAACAGAGTTCCTCGCAGGCATCGACATCTCACGAGGGCTACTCAAAGAAGCGAAAAGGAAAGCCGAGGTCCACCACAATGCGGCCTTAGTTCAGGCAGACGCTGACCACATGCCATTTCCTAATCAAACATTTGACGCGATCTTCGCAATTACGCTCCTTCAGAACATGCCGAACTTAAAAGAAGCTTTAAACGAAATCAAGAGAGTCAGCAAGCCACCTGCAACCATTGTGGTTACAGGTTTACGAAAGAGATTCACCGAAGATAACTTCGCACGATTGCTGCAGCAAGTAGGCTTGAGAATCGAGATGCTCAGACTTGATGAAAGCAACAGAGAATACGTTTGCATCTGCAGAAAAGCCCAGCGTTAAGTCTAAATGCCGCTCCAGAATCATGATACGTGACACCTTTGAGGAACCCTAACATGCCCCGGACTCCTGCTGTGCCCACCCATATTTTCCGAGCCTATGACATACGGGGGGTCTATGGAAAGGACCTGACGCCGGAAATAGCAGAAACAATCGGAAAAGCGTTCGGCACCTTCCTCGGCGCTGGAAGAAACCTAGCCGTTGCAAGAGACATCAGAATCGGCGGCGAACAACTCAAGAATGCCTTAGTCAAAGGCTTAACTTCAACTGGCTCCAACGTCGTCGACTATGGAATAACTACGACACCCATGTTCTACTTCGGCATAGCCCATCAAAACAGAGAAGGCGGTGCAATGACAACAGCTTCCCACAATCCAGCAGAATGGAACGGCTTCAAACTCTGCCGAGAAAAAGGCATAATAGTTGGACAAGGCTCAGGCGTCGAAGAAATCCAACAGATCATCGCCAAAAGAAAATTCGCAGAAGCACGAAAAAGAGGCAAGATAGAGGCATACAAGGGCATTCTAGAAGAGTATGCCAACTTCATTCTCAAAAAAATACGCATCGAAAGAAAACTAAAAGTTGTGTTAGACACGGGAAACAGCGTGTCTGGCATTGTTGCGCCCATGCTTTTCAAAAAGACTAGGTGCAAAGTCAAGGTTCTCAACGAAAAGCTGGATGGCACCTTTCCTTCTCATTCGCCTGAACCTACTGAAAAGGCGTTGCAGCAACTAATCAGCGAAGTCAGAAGGACACGTGCTGACCTCGGGGTCGGATATGATGGAGACGGAGACAGAGCCGTGTTCATAGATGATAAAGGCAGACTGCTCACTGGCGATTTCACTTCGGTGATCTTTGCTCGAGACTTCATAACCAAAGACAACGGGAGAGTCGTCATCGATGTCAGCTGTTCCTCAGCGCTGGAAGAAGCCATCAGAGCAAAAGGGGGTATTCCAATTGTTGAGCGCATCGGACGTCCATTCATGATGACTCGTGTTCTAGACGAGAAAGCACTTTTCGGAGGGGAAAGAAGCGGGCACTTCTATTTTCCACACATCTATGGCTTGGACGATGGAACCTTCGCCAGCCTGAAAATGGCAGAAATCCTGTCTCGGAGCAACATGCCACTTTCAAGAATGGTTGACCGGATCCCAAAGCACCACGCAACCACTGTAAACGTGCCTTTTCCTGATGAACACAAGTTTAGCGCTGTGAAACGCTTGAAGCCAAAGCTTGAACAAATGGGTTTTAGCATACTCGACATTGACGGCGTTAAGGCTCAAGACGAACAAGGCTGGGTTCTGCTCCGACCATCTAACACTGAGCCAATTGTACGGATATTCGCTGAAGCGAAAACCCAAGATAGGCTGAATCAGCTTTTGGAATTAGCGCAGAAAATGCTGAAGAAAGAGGCTGAGCGCATCCGATGAAAGCTGTAGTCTTGGCAGCGGGTGTGGGTAAAAGACTGGCAACGGTGACAGTTGACAGACCTAAGGTGCTTGTGAAAATCGGTGAGAAGACTCTCATTGAGCACAACCTTATCAAACTACGCTGCTTAGGCATCTCACAAATTGCTGTAGTAATCGGTTACAAAGGCAACATGGTCAGGGAAGTTGTAGGCGATACAGTCGTCTACTATGAGCAAAAGGAGCGGCTGGGAACTGCACACGCGTTTCTGCAGGCTAAGGAATTCATTGATGAACCGTTCTTTCTAGGGTTGAACGGAGACATGTTTTTCACCGATTCATTGGCTAATTTTGTTAAGTTGAAGCCGCCTGCTATCGCAGTCTACGAAGTTGAAGACTCGAGCAGATATGGCAGATTCGAAATCAAAAAAGGAAGGGTAATCTCGGTTAAGGAGAAGGTAGCTGAATCAGCCCCTGGCTTCATCAATGCTGGCGTCTACTTGTTTCCAATAGAGATTTTCGATTACATTGAGAAGACACCGTTGAGTCCAAGGAAGGAATATGAAGTAACCGACAGCATTCAAATGATGATCGATGATGGTTGGAAGTTTTCCGCTTACGAGTTGGAGGGCTTCTGGAAAGACATTGCATATGTATCAGATATCGAAGAAGCTCAACGGACGTTACGCAAAACAATGACTGATCGATAGATGCCATTCTCGGCAAGCTTGATTATTCTAACGGAATAATCCTCGCATCTCTAGTTTTCGTGTCTAACACTGCAACTGAAGGCTTACCAGTAAGGTAGCCGCAGACTTCGCCTGGATTAATTATCAACATCTTGCCCTTGTTGTAGGCTTTTGCTTCATGAACATGACCGTGGACAATAACATCATAACACTCGGAGGAGAGTAGAGACCTTAACAATTCTGAAGAACCTGGCGCGCCGCCGGGTTCACCCCCATGCAATAAGGCAATTCGCAAGTTGTCAACTTGCACTTCGGCGAATATGCCTCGGATTTCTAAGCCAAACTCTGTAAAGCGCTTCTTTAAGAATTCATGGTCGCCGTCGTTGTTTCCAAAGACGCCTATGAACTTGCCCCTAAATGGTTTGAAACGCGGTATGACAAAGGGTGAAACATAATCTCCGCAGTGAAGGACCATTTCGGCTTTCTCATCCAATAGTTTCTTGACGGCTTTGTCCACCAAGGGCAAATGGTCATGCGTATCCGACATTATGCCAATGATCATTGTTCCTCGCCTTCTTATTGATTAAAGGGTTTGAGATGCGTCTATTCGGGTTCTTTTTCTTCTAAAGCTTTGCATTCTTACCTTTGTATAGGCTGACAGATTGGTTATTTTGTCACACTCA
Organism: uncultured Candidatus Bathyarchaeia archaeon; assembly: GCA_964386655.1. Classification (GTDB taxonomy): domain Archaea; phylum Thermoproteota; class Bathyarchaeia; order Bathyarchaeales; family Bathyarchaeaceae; genus DATETJ01. The sequence goes on from CAYLSJ010000076.1 coordinate 6,113, forward strand.
AAATGAACAGAATACTAGAGTCTAAGGGTTCCCAACAGTTTGCGGAGATTTTGGCTTAGACAGGCGGTTCCTCGCTCAGAGCGCGGGTTTAATAGGTTTAAATTGGAAAGATTGGTAAAGCTCTTGACAACACTTCTTTCCCGCGGTATTC
>CAYLSJ010000077.1:0-1090 GCA_964386655.1 uncultured Candidatus Bathyarchaeia archaeon
TTCTCATCGTAGAGAGCACCTGTTGGGTTGTTTGGATTGATTATTACTATAGCACGGGTCTTAGCTGTGATTTTGTGTTCAAGATCGTCGATGTTGGGTTGCCAATTGTCCTCTTCAACTGTTTCGTAGGAGACTGCTTTGCCGCCGAAGAACTTTACATATGACATATAGGGCGGATACGTTGGACCAGGAACCAAGACTTCATCGCCAGGTCCTACGATAGCAGCCATAAGCATCTGGATACCTTCAGATATGCCCTGCGTCACAATTACATCTTCAGCCTGAATGCTTACGCCATTGACCTTCTTCTCTTTCTCACAAATCGCTTCTCTTAATTCAGGTAGACCTTCAGAAGGCGCGTACCAGTTGTTGCCCTCGTTAACCGCCTTCACCAAAGCCTTCTTGATATAGTCGGGTGTGTCAAAGTCATACTTGCATGGATCGCCTATGTTGAGGTATATTAATTTCCTGCCTTGTTTTTCCAGCTTCTTCGCAAAGGTTAACACGTCGCGTATGGCGTATTCAACTGAGCGGGTGCGTTCTGTTGCCTTAAACATCCTTTCTGCCTCTGCTTTGTGTTTGCCGCATTTCTAAAAGGTTTTTCGGTCTGCAGTCTCTCTTGCGGAGCAAAGGCTTAACTTGACTTGAGCAACACAGTTGAAGCGATGACTGCCATGAAGACGCTTATTCTTGCTGACAAGGATGTTAGACGGCTCTTGTCTATGGAAGAAGCCATGGAAGCTGTTGAGCTGGCATTCGCCGAACACGGATTGAAACGCACGCACATGCCTCTTAAAACCCATCTCCCCTATCCGAAGTACAACGGAGATCTGCGCACCATGCCTTGTTACCTGGAAGGACTCGATATCTCAGCTGTCGAGATCATGAACGTTCACGAAGATAACAAGACAAGGTTCAAGCTTCCAACAACTATGGGAGCGGTGGTGATGATAGAGCCAAAGAATGGTTCACCCATCGCTATCATAGGCGGCACATACATAACTGACATGAGAACTGGCGCTGCTGGCGGCGTAGCTGCCAAGCACTTGGCTCGGAAAGACTCCAGAATTGTTGGATTGATTGGAGCAGG
>CAYLSJ010000077.1:1190-6148 GCA_964386655.1 uncultured Candidatus Bathyarchaeia archaeon
TATTTGCAGGATTGAAGAGGATCTGCTGTATACCCCAAGTCACAGGTCCAGGAAGAATCTCGCTGTTCTCCGCAATATATCCTTGCAGCGTACTTATTCCAACAGTGGCGCTTTGACCTAGAAACCCAGTCCAATTGTAAAAGCATTGAAACCGCACGGGCATGTCGCCAGGGTTTAACGAGTAAGGCAGTGTCGGATTCACCGCCTCAGTCTGCAGAGCTACTCCTTCAATGTTTATTGCCGTGATGTTGACGTAGGTCTGCGACGACGCTGGATTTTGAACTGACACGTTGAAATGATGCACGCTTATTGAAGGGTCAAAGCTTAGGTTTGTAATAGTCACAGGGGTCGAAGGTCTCACAGCTTCAAAGATTCCGCCTCTTCCATCTTGAAGAAACACTCGAATCTCAACCGGCTTGTCGGTGTATGGAAGCTGAATGTCAGTGTAGTTCGCCCAATTCCAAAGAGCCCTGAAAGCTTGAAGTTCTCCTCTTTTCAATGTATGCGGTATGATTGGCTGAGTGTCTGCAATTACGTGAATTCGATTATCGTCAGGTGTTCTCACCTCGATTCTCATAATGTCAACACTAGACGGCGAGTATGAAGGATTAAGCACAGTGACATTGAAGAATGAAGTGTCTTGATTTGAGAACTCAACGCTTTGAATGACAATTACTGATTTCTCAGGAAGCCTGAATTCTGAAGGCGCATAGAAGCCCATTGTGTATATGTATGAGAAAAGTGCGCCGATAATAAAAGTGATCAAAAGGGTCAAGATTAAAATGAGTCTAGAAACAGCTTTGATATCTCGCATCGATCGCATCATTAGTCACCTTGGGTAAATTCGTTAATCAATAAAGCTCTTCGTATTCAAACTTTTCCCTTGGAAATTCTAAATATGAAATAAGCTTGACAGCCTTTGTAAGCACTCTGAGAGCCATTGCTGAGTCTTACACCACAGAAAAACGCGTGTTGAGTGAGGGCAATTCAACAAGCGCTCTCTAGGGAATCTTTCCTTTCTTGGCGGCTTTCTCCTCTTCCTCCCATGTTATCGCCTCCAAGACTAGAAACAGCTCATTCCCCTCTTGATGCAAGCGCCAACTCCGCCCACTCATCCGAGCCAACTTAATTAAACGCCGTACAGGCACGCTTTCAATACGGCTGCGAGTCTTCAAGTAGTCTTTCTCACCGATGCGCTGAATATAACTCGCTCTGCCGATCTTCATCTTAATTCTTTCAGGCATAAAGGTAACTCGCCTACTTCCTACTAAATTGTAGCCCTAAACCAAATATGCGTTATGATATTTCTTTCAGGATTTCCAGACATGTGCAGCGCGGCAAATGGATGCTGTCATTGCAGTTTGGGCTTCGCGACTTCGCGCATATAGCCTTGTGTTTCCTCGTCAAGCGTCTTCATCAGTTCTTCGTCAGACTCGCCACGACGGATTCTCACTTTCCGCGCCGTGGGCTCAATGTGGCCGACGTTGACTCGCCTTCGTTTAACACCGTTCAATTGCTTAGGACCAGTAATTAACACGAAATTCCTGTCCACGACTTCGACGACTATACATTTCTTGCCAGCTTCTCTACCAGAGAGCTTGACGCAGATTCTGCCCACATCAATAGCAGACATTGCAGCTCATCTCCCTATATCAGTGCGCTTCTATCTCTCATAATGGAACGCATTTATAACCTCATCGACACTGCTCAAACACCAAACGTTCAACGGCGAATCTTAAGACGTCAAAAACCTCATCCGAAGACAAAGACTCGCTGTCTAAAACTAGGTCGAAGGGTGTGTAATCCTCGCCCAACTTGAAGCCGTAAAGATGCTCATAGATTCGCCTGCTTCTACCATCTTTCTCCTTAATCACACGTTTTGCCTCATCTAAGCCAATGCCGTCACGCTTAGTCAACCGTCTAGCCCTTTCCTCAGCGGAAACCTCTAACCATATCTTGAAACCAGTCTTCGACAACCAAGGCATAGTCCAACTGTCAAATACAACATTGCCTTGCCTCCCCAACTTCAACAGCTCCGCGTCAATCCGTTCATCGAATCTTGGATCGTGACTCCGTTGCTCAAGGAAACGAAGACCTTCAGCGCTTTCCCACCATCCCCTCCCTTTTGACCTATAGCCCAGCTTCAAAGCTACTCCTTTCAACGCCATTCCGCCAGAAACATACCGAAGCCCAAACTTCTCAGCCAATCGCTTAGCAACAGTGCTCTTTCCGCAAGCAGTCAACCCAGCTAAGCAGATGACAACTCTGCGGCTTCTCGCAGTCATGTCGTGACGGTGCTCCGAGCAACGCGCTTCAAAGACTCCTGCACGCATAGGTGGCAGAGTTGTCCACCAAACATGCGTTGAGGTCTTTTCGTGCTCAAAGAAGCTCTGCGGATCTCAGAGTCGCGTTGAGCTGGAACTCCGAAAATGATTCGTCCGCATTGAGTGCAATGCCAAGTTTTGGCTCTTCCCCTCTTGTAGTGAATAGCTAAACCGCGACCGCTGGGCAGCTTTAGAGAACGCCGCTTCTTTGTTCTGGATCGCTGATATGGTTTGGGCACTGGTCAATCTCCTCCAAGTCCCAAGCCGAACAAGCGGTTGAAGATAATTCCAGCTAAGAGAGAACACAGCAGATACCAAAAGATCACATTTAGCTCCAACGGAGCAGAGCCTAACCAGGGAAGATACGCCACGATTTTGTCTATCTGAATGACTTGGGGCAGAATAACGTACCAGAGAAGTATCATGGGGATGAACCACAGGATCGTTGTCTTCATAGACTGCCACGACATCTTTGACTGCAGTTGCATGATGTGCTTCTCCTGCTTCTTCAATTTCGCCATTAGCTTCTTATCGCCTGCACGCGCAGCCTTCATAGACTCGCTTCGCCATTGGCTGATCTCCTTGTTCCATGCTCTCAGCTGCTCCCTGTTGGTCAACAGACGATTGCTCAAAGAAGTCGCTAAGGAAATTCCGAAAGAGATCAATACAACGAAGAAAGTGGAGTTAGGGATTTGGCTTAACCAGTCAACTGCCAAGGGCTTGCTCAACCTCCAAAGAAGCGTCTGAGCGCCGGGTACATCTCTGAAACGCGCTCTTGCACCAAGATCTGATAGTATTGATACAGAATGCCAACAGACAACAGCACGCCCATGCCTGTTCCGAACACGCCGAAGAAATCGGCAACTGACGCTACTAAACCGACGATGGCGCCACCGAGTATAGTGACTGTGGGAATGTAGCGTTTCAAGACCTGCTCAATAGGTTTTTCTGAGCGTCTAAAGCCTGGAATTTGCATGCCCGAGTCTACAAGCTGTTTGGCAACGGTGGATGGCCCAAGTCCGCCTACTTCCAGCCACGTAAGTGAGAAGATTATTGAAAAGGATACTAAGATGCCGGTGTACACTAGGGCTCGAATTGGGTCAGCTTGCAGATCTTGGAGGCTTCTAGGCGAGATTACGTAGTATACGAAGCCTCCAATAGGCACTGTAGTGCTGCTCGAATCCCCGCCTCCTTGAACCTCAAATCGCCCAAGAAGGTTAAGCCAAACATTTGTGTTGTATTGATTGTAGTTGCTCCAGACGAGTTGTGAGATAAAGTATATGTTAGCAAAAAGTGCCGAGGCAAAGATCACTGGCAGATTGGATACATAGAGCAGTTTGATAGGGTAGCGGCCACGGTATCCTCGGTACCCTGCATATGAGATGGGCAGTTCGACGCGTACGCCTTCTATGTATATGATGATTAGGAAAACGATGACGGTGGTGATGAGGCCAAGTATGCTTGGGAGTTGAGCTTGACGTAGGAAGACAGAGTCTAGTGGTTGTCCGCTTAAAGCAGTCTGTATGAGAGCTACAATGGCGCCCCAGCTTTTTCTATCTTGGTGTAGCCATATTGGGGTTGCTGCGAATGTGTCCCATATTACGGTTTGTGCTACGCCTGCTAGGATGAAGAGGCTGATGCCGCTTCCGAAGCCCCAGCCTTTTTGCAGTAGCTCGTCTAGAAGCATGAGTACTAGTCCTGCTATCATTAGTTGGGTGAAGACTAAGACTGCTGCTTGTGGGGGGAGGGCTCCGTAGACCCCGCCTATTATGTAGGCGAAAGCTTGTACTCCGATAAGGATGAAGGAGAAGATTTTGCTGGCTGTTGTGAAGAGCATGCGGTCGTCTGGGTTGGACATGTCGCAGCCTATCATGCCTGATCCTGCTAGTAGTTGTAGGATTAGTCCTGCTGTGACTATGGGTCCGATTCCCAGTTCCATGAGGGAGCCGCGGTGTGATGCGAATATTACTCGTAGGTATAGGAATGGGTCGCCTTGTTCGGTTGTGATTGGTAGTCCGTATAGTGGCACTTCTGTCATGATGAGGTACAGGGACAGGGCTAGGCCTGTCCAGAATAGTTTTTCGTTGAATCCGATTTTTCGTTCTGGCGGTTTGACTTCGGGTGTGAATCTGGATAAGGGTTTGAATAGTCCGAGGAATCTTCCCGCCATGTGGTTGGCTTCACCTTAGGCATTCTTGCTTATTGGCAATCATGTTTGTTGGTAATTAATCTTTAGGCGGTTCTTTTTCTGTTGGTTCCTCGGGTGTTGCTTTCTTGGGGGTTTCTACTTGTTCCTCTTTTGCTGGGCTTAGTATTTGTCCGCCTGCTTCTGTGATTTTCTTGGCCGCATTTTCTGAGCTGGAGTCTATTTTGATTATGGCTGGTTGGGTTAGTTTTCCTTTGGCTAGGAGTTTTTGGTATCCTAGGCTGGTGAGGTCGATGTAGGGTTTGCCGTGTTTTTTGGTCAGAGTTTTTGTGCGGGTTTGTTTCTGGATGAGCTGGTCTAGTTGTTCTATGTTGATGGTGTTGGGGTGTGATTGGCCTGTTATGCTGTTTGGGGTTTTGAAGCCTCGTTTGCCGAAGTAGTCTGGTTCGTAGCGTAGTGTGTATGTCCATAGGTGTTTGTGTCTGCCT
>CAYLSJ010000078.1:0-6135 GCA_964386655.1 uncultured Candidatus Bathyarchaeia archaeon
AGCTTGACCAACAGGTCTAATGCGAATTTCTCTTCCTCAACTGGTCTGGTTCGAATCGCTCCTGCTTTTTCAGCGCTGTCAAAGATTTCTTCCCCCTTTTTCGTACGGATTATCGTGAAGGTCCAGCCAGTTAGTCCTAGGCCGCCTGTCGATATGTCTGCGAGTTCTGCTGAGAAATCAGTGCAAGGGAGGCAGCCTTTGCGAGTATATTTCTTTGCTTCTTGTAGTGATATTGTTTTGATTTCACCAGAGTTCAATGTTATTATGACTTTGCCCTTGATGTTTATTTTCCTGACATCATCAAGTTTAACGCCCAATGTGCCCTCGATGTGTTTCTTCATTATTCCGTCATAGGCGAAGCTCTCAGTGCACATCAAACCGACGGTGAATTTGATGATGTCGGAGTATTTCCTGAGAGGGAATGCCTCGATCTTGCGTAAGGATTGTATTTGGCATGGAGTTCCGACAAAGCCTATGCTTTTTTTCTTCTGTTGGACGGCTTCCCGTAGCGCTGAGAGACTGGGCGAGTATGTGTATCGGGTTCCAGAGCAATGCAAGACCTCTTGGCGAGTCGAAATTAGCCGTGGGATCGGAAACCATGGCTTTTCTATGCGGGTGTCTGAAACCAGAGCAGAGTCGATTATTCCGCTGTCAAATGCAGATGTGAGAAGCGCTGAAACAACACCGCCATCCTGACATGATCTAAGCATATTCTCGTCAGTGGTCTGAGCAATGGCAAGGCGTTTATAGATTCCAAACTCATCCTCCGACCGACGCTCTCTGTCAAACACGAGCTTTTCCAATGCAGATTGGGAGAACTCCAATCTGGGGCATATGCGTGGGCAAATGCCACAAACCTCGCATTTCTTGATCAGGCTGGGCTTTTCCTCAACATAATCCAGACAGACGAAAGGACAGACAAGAACGCATGCGGAGCAGCCGGAGCAGAGTTCTCTTGCAACAACCTTTTCCTGGAGACTTTCTTCGAAGCCGAGTTTCTGGGCACTCATAGATTTACTTCATCTCTAAGCTTTAGAAAGGACCTCTTTCAACTGTTCGCTCTTGGTCTTTTGAAGCCGCTTTAGCACTCTCAGAGCGTTTAAGGTTATCCACTTGCTTGGCTCACCGACAGCTTCAATATTGGCTTGCATTCGTCCAGTCGGGCTTGAATCCAGCAACCATGTCCCATTAGGTCTGCGTTTCTGAATCAGCAGCTTTACTGCGTCAGTTAAGCGGCTGTCGTTGATGTAGCCGAGTTTTGTCAGAACAGAGAGCCCTCGGAGTATGTCGTATCCATAGAACCATGGAAAGCTGAACCGTAACCATTGTCGATTTATCACTCTGAAATTATGGTGATCTGCCTTGAACAAGCGATGCATCAATAGAAATTCAGCACCACTCTCGATTGCACGTTTCATTTCTGTCGTGCGTTCAGCTCCTGAGACTTCGGAAAACGCTTCAAAGGGGCATATAGCTCCATAAAAACAGCTGTGCGTGTCTTTAATGTGGGCTTTCCAGTAAGGGCAGAGCCATCCGCCGTCAACGTTTTGAACCGTAACTAGCCAGTTCAAGGCTTTTCTAAGCCGTGGGTCTCCATTATAGCCCATTCGAAGCATGGCTGCGCATACATTACCCGTTAAGCAAGTGTATTGATGTTCCCTTACCAAAGTCCTAGTCCATGAATCAGCGTCTGGCTGCAGCTTTTCCTTCAATGCTGTTCGAGTTCGCATCCATTCGTATTCTTCTAGGGCTCTTTCTGGCGTGTGTGATGAGAATCCGCCTTCGTCGAGCTGTAGGCTGAAAACGTATTCGCAGGCTTTCTGAACTCTCTCATCAACTTTGTTCATTCCTAATTGTCCAAGTATCATAACCTGCCAGTAGGTTGACTTGTATTTCGGACGGTAAGGATTGTGTTCGTCCTCCCAGTGACCTTTAGCCGTCTGTTTCGTGAGAATTCGGGCAACAATCTTAGATGCGGAAATCGCTGATTTCGCCATTCTAACATCGGAATCTGCTTCGTCTTTGCCCAACAAGTCTCTGAGAGTGAAGTAGCGCACTGAAGGGTTCTCTTCTTCCAAGAGCCACTTGATGAGGCTTTGAGACCAGAGACCATGCAACTTGGACATGTGAGTCGCCATCGACATGGAACATGAGAGGCATTAATACTGTACAGCGATAATAAAAACCATTCCGCATGATGCTTTCAAGGCGAGCCACATAAAGAACGTGGAGAAACCCGTAAAGGATTCATTCGGGCTCACATGCTTTGTGAAGCGGTTGCGAAAGCTTTTCGTTCCGTCTTTAGCGATTTCTCATTTCTCATACGGTCTTCTGTGGATTTGCGGAAGTAGTAACAGCACGTTGGGTTTCCTCGGCAGTAATGGTTCAGATCGAAGTCCGCGATTACTCCGTCTAGGCCGTCCTCTAGCATTCTTCTGCAAATCTTGGTTCTTTCCTTGGCTGATAGGTGTGGGCATTGCATGCTGAGGCGACCTGTCGCTCTGTTAAACAGTCATACACTATGTCTTGCAGCGGACATATACAAGTAAATGTATGCCGTCGGCTTCCTATAAGTATTTCTCAAAGCATACTGCTACATATCAAAGGATTCCAGCAACCTGTTCAACAACAAATAAACTCTAAAAGCAGGCATCATAGTTAGTGTCCATTAGACTCACGCCGAAGAAGTGAGAGAATTGAAAATAGGCATAATAACGAGAAATCAAGATGCTTGGTGTTCAACACAACTTCGCAACGCGTTAGAAAAAAAGCGCATTTCCTATGTTTTTCTATGTTTCCGGGACTTGGCGGCACGAGTTAACATGAAACCCTACGTCTCGGTCAAAGAAACTAACCTGACCACAGACTTGAATGCATTGATCATACGCCCCATCGGTCGAGGCTCGCTTGAGGAAATTATTTATCGCATGGATTTGCTCCACAAGCTTCAACGTTTAGGCATGTTTATCGTCAACTCGCCCTTGTCAATCGAGCGTTCAGTTGACAAGTACCATACTCTTGCACTCTTCGAAGAACACGGCTTGCCAGTTCCTCAAACTGTCGTCACGGAAAGCTTAGAGGAGGCGCTTAAAGGCTTTCACGATCTGGGCGGAGACGTAGTCCTCAAACCGCTGTTTGGGTCGCGTGGAATAGGCTCCACCAGAGTCACAGATCCCGATGTGGCTGAGAGGCTGTTTCGCGCCGTGATCTTCTACCATGGTGTTCTTTATTTGCAGAAGTTTATTCCTCACGGCGGTTCAGATGTACGGGCTTTTGTTGTCGACGATCGAGTTGTAGCTGCTATGCGCAGAGTGGCTGACGACTGGAAGACCAATGTGAGCCTCGGAGCAAAGCCTATCGCTTTGACTCTAAACTCAGAGTTCGAGGAACTGGCTGTTGAGGCAGCTAGGGTTCTTGGCTGCAAGATCGCAGGCGTGGACATACTTGAAACCGATGATGGACCTGTTATTATCGAGCTTAACAGTCAACCTGGATGGAGAGGGCTGCAGACGGTTGCGTCTGTGAACATTGCTGAAGAGATAGTGAAGTTTGTTGTTTCGGAGATGAAAGCCTAAAAGCGATTAGAGGTTTGCTACTCTATGATTAAAGTGGATGTAACACGGATTGATGTTGCCAATCGTAAGTTGGAGAGAAAAACGGATAATGTGGCTGAGGAGAAACCGCTCCATCTCTTCTTGAATCATACGCATTATGTTACAATCCTTTGTTCGCCGGTTCTCTTGAAGGAGTTGGCAGTTGGCTATTTGCTTTCTGAAGGTCTGTTAACATCTGTTGATGAAATCAAAGATATTAAGCTCAGCGAAGGTGGAAAATGCCAAGTGCAGCTTAAAAGTGGTGTTGACGCAGGCAAGCGAATCGCAGGGTCGCAGCCCTTTTCACGGCTGGTGCTCACAGCATGTGGCTCACCTGACTATTGGCCATTATCCAAACTGATTGATAGGCTTCATTTGGTTAAGTTGCCGTTGAGTTTCAGGTTAAAAGCTGTGGTCATTTTGGATTCGGTAAAAAGATTGAACATGTTGGCTGAGACTTTTCGCAAGACAGGTGGGGTGCATGTTGCAGCTCTTTATTCTGCACATGGTGATTTGATGGTTTATGCTGAGGATGTGGGACGTCACAATGCGGTTGACAAGGTCATTGGTCTCTGCGCCTTGAAAAGGCTTGACTTCTCCAAATGCTTTCTAGCTTTAAGCGGTCGTTTGACCGGAGATATCGTTCTAAAGGCGGCTAGGATGCGCATTCCAGTTCTGGCATCTCTAGCAGCAGCTGTTGATTCTGGAATAGAAGTTGCTAAGCGAACAGGAGTGAGCCTAATCGGTTTTGTTAGAGGTCAACGCATGAATGTTTTCACTGGTCTGAAAAGGATAGTAGTGACAGAGACTCGTTAGAGCAATTTAAGGGAATCCCAGACAAAGCATCTGGGCTTGAGAAAGGCTTTCATAGATCTAGTCGCTGTTTTCGTGTTCTAAAACATTCGTCTAGGAAGTGCTACAGCTAAAATGATGGCTCTTACAATTAAGGTTACTCCGAGAAGCATCAATACTGCTGCCCAGAACACGAACCATGTTGTCAAGGCTGACCATGTGGTTGGCTCGAGAAGCAATGTCCGAGCTAAGTAGCCAGTGCCTATCCAGGAGATGAGGTTTCCCACAGTTTCCGCCTTGTTGCTAACCGAAGAGCGAGCTGCGAACCTAAGGGCAAGCACAACTGCTTGGAATACTCCAAAAGCGAAGCAGAATTGCTCGAAAGCCGTGTAGACCACTCTGTGGATCAAGGGGCGTGTTGGCGCTGGCAGATAAATCATTGTGTTGGGGACGCGAACAAAGACATTTGGGGAAAAGTCTCTGAAGAATTCTGTGACTCTAGTAAATAGTGCGGGCGTGATTATGAATAATGCTCCGATCATGACGAAGAAGACGCCGGCTGATATCGCAGTGATCATGCTTTCTCGGTATTTGAAGCCATAAGAAGATGTTTCGTAACCTTCGGTCAATTAATCCACCTTTAGTTGGAGTATTTTGACAGTTAGAGCATATAACCTTTCTTTTCTAAACAGCCTCAGGTGAATGGTTTAAATACCAAGAATACTCAACTAAAAGAGTCTGATAAAATGGGTGAAAGATGCCATGTCCTCCTGCCCAAAGTGCGGTGCTCGAATTCGAGAAGACATGAACTTCTGTCCGAAGTGCGGTGCATCCTTGAAAGAAAAGGTTGTAGCTGCTGCTCCAGCGCCTGCAGCACCTCCGCCTCCATCTGTTCCTGTCAGAGTTGAAAAAGAGGAGAAACAGGAGAAAAGGGAGAAAGGCGAGAAGGAAGAGAAGGGAGAACGATATGAGAGGATGGAGAAAGAGGAACGACTTGAGAAACGCGAATTCACGTTCCTGGGTCCACTAGTAGGCGGGATCGTATTGATCTTGCTAGGCTTCGGCTTCTATCTGATTCTAACGACAACTATATCATGGGAGACTATTGGAGCCATATTCTTCGTCATCATCGGCATCGTAGTCATAGCTGGCGCTATATATGCAGCTGTCATGGCGTCGAGACGACACCCACGCACTTAGAAACACCGCCTTTTCCTAGGTTCATCTCGAGAGTACGCTTGACTACTGCGAGACGATGCCTTGAGCAAGGCAGTAATCATTCTTGCGGGTGGACTTTCCACAAGATTCGGTCAAGACAAGTGCCTGAGGAAATTGGTCGGCAAACCATTAGTGATGCATGTGTTGGATAGAGTTGCAGCGGTAGCGACTGAGAGAGTCATTGTCGTTGGCTCTCAGGATCAACGAGAAAAGCTTTCAACTCCCCTAAAACTAGAGGCAAAGATTGTTGTTGACAAGTACACCGACCACAGTCCTATCATTGGCGCATTGACAGGCTTTGAAGCATTAAGGGCTGAGCATGCTCTGCTACTACCATGTGACGCAGCGTTTGTGTCATCAGAGATTGCGATGCTACTTTTAGACTTGTGCATTGGCAGAAGTGCTGTTATTCCGAGGTGGCCTGACGGCAAGATTGAGCCTCTTCAGGCTGCGTATGATGTGAAATCCGCTGCGCAGGCAGTTAGGACAGCGTTAGATGAGGGAAAACGTGACATGCTGGGTATGATTGCAC
>CAYLSJ010000079.1:0-6124 GCA_964386655.1 uncultured Candidatus Bathyarchaeia archaeon
CCTTCTGCGAGACACGGAGCCACTGAGGCATTCTGCTCGAAACAAGAATCATCAATAGAATGTAACCGTAACAGAGAAGCATCAGAAGGACATTAGCTGCAACCTCGGCAACTGGCATCTGGTTATCCCACGGCACCAGCAGCAAAACCCATCAATCCAATGATTAGCAGTATAAGAACGATGTTCTTGATTTTTCGAGCACTTTCCCTTGAGTGGTCTTTCAGAAGTAGAAATGAAACTGCAACAAGCCCAACGTCTGTAACACAAACCAATGGAATGAACCACTGAGAAACAAGACTCAAGAACCAAGGAATCGGGCTAAGCGAGACAGCAAGAAGATAAAAGACCGCAGAAGCAACCGCTGCGTTTCTCTCACCAAATCGAACTGCTAATGTTTTCACATCTCGAGCTTCGTCGCCTTTGACGTCGACAATACCTTTGGTAACTTCTCTGCCTGTGACTGAAAGAAAAGCCATCAAAGCGAAAACTAATACATTCAACGTTATAGCATTGGTAGCAGCTACACTGCCGTAAATGAATGGTATAGCTACACAAATGCTGACGAGAAAATTACCTGGCAATCCGCTACGTTTCCCAACAGTTGAGTATGTCACAGACGTGATCCACGTAATTATAGCTATAACAGAGCAGTAAATACTTGTCAAGAGCGCGGCTGCAAATCCAACAGCTGTCAGAGCAAAAGCGAAGACTAATGCCTCCCACGGCTTAACCGCCCCACTTGGAATGGGACGCTGCGGTTCGTTCACTGCATCTATCTCACGGTCATAATGGTCGTTGATTGCCATAGACGCTCCAGTCAGCATGAAACCCGTTATGAAACCGTAAAAGAGTTGCCAAGTAATGTTTGAAAGGCTCCGACTCGCCAAGGCTGCGCCAACTATAACAGCGAAACCCATCATCAGACAGTTGACGGGACGTATTAGACTGAAAAAGCCGCTTAGCTTAGCCATAAGGATTCATGCCTTGCTCATACTCAAGCCACTATCAAAGCATTTAAAATTCACGATATAAATCGATGTCAGTTAAGCGTGGCACAGCCGGCAATGTTCAAAAAGTTGACAAAAGTAGAGTTCACCAACCTTGACAAGATTCTGTACCCAGAGCTGAAAATCACGAAGGCGCAGGTAATCGAATACTACATTCGAATGGCTCCAAAAATGCTGGAATTGTTGGCTAACAGATCAGTGGTCTTAACTCGATTCCCCGAAGGCATAAGCAAGGAAGGGTTCTATGAGAAAGACGCCCCCTTGGGCACGCCCTCTTGGGTTGAAACATACAAGAAATATGCTGAAACATCAAGGCGCGAAATCAGTTACATTGTATGCAACAGTCTTGACACTCTGATTTGGCTGGCTAATCTAACAGCGCTAGAAATCCACATGACTCTTTCTAGGATAGACTCGTTTGAGAGCCCAGATTTGGTTCTGTTTGATATTGATCCTGAACTGCCAGCTGGACCTAGCGAAGTTGCTGAAGTCGCGCTTTTGCTGAAGGAAAACCTAGATGCCCTAGGTCTCAAATCCTACGTCAAAACTTCTGGCAAGAACGGGTTGCACATCGTTGTCCCAATCGTTGATGGATACACGTTTGAGCAGACTAGGGGATTTGTACATCAGATCGCCATAGACTTAGCCAAACGGTCGGAAATAGTAGCTTCTGAGTTTGCTAGGTTCAAGAAGCCCGGGACAGTGTTCATTGATTATAGGCAGAATTCGCAGGGAAGAACCATGATTTGTCCGTACAGCTTGAGGGCTGTGCCGCAGGCAACCGTTTCAGTTCCATTGAGTTGGGCTGTTGTCAAGAAACCATTAAAGCTCACGGAGTTCACGTTATTCACAGTAGCTAAGATTGAGGGCAGTCCTTGGAAAGGTTTGTTGGATAACAGACAGAGGCTAGGAGTGAGTTGAAAATTGGCGAAGGAAGAAAAGCCGCGGATCAGAATTCCTAAACGTCCCATCTGGTCTGGGCGCATAACTATTGGCTTGGTCAATGTGCCTGTCAAGCTGCAAACCATGATTTTCGATAAAAGTGTCACTTTCAGGTTCTTGCACAAAGCGGACAATTCTCCGTTAAAGTATGAGAAAGTCTGCATCAAAGAGCAGAAGCCTGTTTCGTGGCAGGACGTAGCGAAAGGATATGAAGTGAGTAAGGGTCAGTTTGTGGTTTTCGATAATGAGGAGTTGAGAGTAGCTAGACCCGAATCCGACTCCAGAATCCGTATTGACAAGTTTGTCGATTACTTGTCTACTGACCCAACATATTTCGACAGATCCTATATTCTGTTGCCGGACAAAAGTGACGACGCCTACAGCTTGTTGTTAACTGCTCTGCAGGGCTTGGGAAAGGCTGGGGTTGGCAGGATTACGCTCAAGACAAAAGAATATCCGGTTCTAGTGCATCCTTACAAGGGCGCATTGGTTTTGACGACATTGCGCTATATCTATGAGGTTGCAGACCCAAGCGAACTCGAAGACTTGAAAAGACTCAAAGAGCCCAGTAAAGAGGAACTGGACCTAGCTCTGAAGATTGTTAGCGACTTGTCCGGTGAGTTCAATATTGCGGATTATAAGGATAGTTACAAGGAGAAGATTGAGCAGCTTATCGAGAAGAAGCTGAAGGGCGAAACTATAGTTGTTGAGAAACCAGTGAAAGAGGAAGCAGCCGAAGAACTCATGGTGGCATTGCAGGAAACGCTCAAGCAGCTGAAGCAGAAATGAAACGGCTTTACAAGCCCATGCTTGCTCAGCCCACAGACGCGGCTTTCACTAGTAAAGACTGGATTTTCGAGATTAAATGGGATGGAATCCGAGCAATCAGTTACATAAGCAATGGGTTAAGCGTGCAAAGCCGTAACGGCAAGGAGCTGAAATACAATTTTCCAGAGCTGGAAGAACTGAAAACCCTTGCAAACGATGTTGTTCTCGACGGCGAAATAGTCGTCATGAGAGAGGGCAAAGCTGACTTTCAAACGCTACTCGAGAGAGCCAACACTGTGAATCCTCGAGACATTGAATATATGAGCAGCCAATTCCCAGCCACCTACGTGGTCTTCGACATACTGGAAAAAGACGGAAGGCCATTAGTCGATCTTCCGTTAACTGAACGAAAGACGATGCTGACCGAGCACGTGAAGAAAGGCAAACATGTTGTATTTTCATTGTTTGTGGAAGAAGCGGGCGAAGCATACTATGAGGCTGCGCTTGAGAAGGGCATAGAGGGGATAATAGCCAAGAAAAAGAGCAGTTCCTACCAGCTAGGCATAAGAAGTTCTAACTGGTTGAAAATTAAGAAAGTTGCCTCCTGCGACTGCGTAATCTTTGGCTACACAAAAGGTCAAGGCGCCAGAGAAGAAACTTTTGGAGCACTACTCCTAGGGCTCTACGATAATGGCAAAGCCGTGTATGTGGGCAGAGTGGGAACAGGCTTCACTGAGAAAAGCATGGCACTGTTGCTGAAAGCGTTCAATCCTTTTGAGGTAGGAGAAAAAACATTAGCTGGAGTAGACATTCTTGAGCAGATAACGTGGCTAAAGCCTGAACTCGTGTGCGAAGTTGGCTATCAGAGCGTCACAAAAGAGGGCAAGCTGCGCATGGCAAGGTTTCGAGGGTTGAGAGGAGACAAGAAGCCGCTTGAATGCAGCATTGACCAGATAAGACAGAACGATTTGCGGGAATATATTGCCAAAAGGGATTTTGCTGCAACGCCTGAACCGATTGGCTGGCAGACTAAAGGCGAGGGCAGAACCTTCGTTGTGCATGAGCACCATGCTAGAAGGCTACATCATGACCTTCGATTGGAAAAGGATGGCGTTCTCAGAAGCTGGGCTGTGCCGAAAGGCATTCCAGAGCATGCTAGAGAGAGAAGGCTGGCTGTTGAAACGGAGAATCATCCCTTAGGTTACGCTGGTTTTGAGGGCATAATCCCACGGGGGCAGTATGGAGCCGGAACGGTCAGGATACTGGACAAGGGCGAATACGATTTGAAAGCTTGGGAAAAGGACAAAGTCGAGTTTTCATTGAATGGAGAGAAGCTTCGGGGCGCTTACGTTCTGGCAAGGTTCAGGAAAGCAGGAGAGAAGCAGTGGCTTCTTCTTAAAGCGAGAGAATAGCTGGTTTCTGACGGGTTAAGGTTCTCTTGTCAATGCTTGTCCTTTTTCTGTGAGCACATACTCGCGGTACGCGTTATGCTGGGTGAATTTGACTGTGCTTTTTATCACGCCGCATTTTTCCAGCAGGCTGAGGTCCTTTTCATGTTCTGGGTGGTGGACGTCTGTTCCTCTTACGGTGATTGGGAGGCTGAATCTGCCAGCTTTCTTAATGTTGTTTAGCAGTTTTTTGTAATGGTCAATGCGTTGTATGATTACTTGGCATTCTGCATGGAAGTCTTCCTCTACCGTTTGGAGCAATGCTGTCTTCAGCTTCTGTGTCATGATGCTCAACGTTCTCCCTTCTCATGGGTGGGGTGTTCGCAGCACTTGTTGCGGATCAGGCAGAACTCGAACCGACGACCCTCCACGCGTCAGGCAGACATCCTATCCAGCTGAGTTGTTCAGTTATGGTGTTGTGATGTGTCGGGTAGCTTTGGTGTGGGAAGCCGCAAGACTTATTAGATATTTTGTGGGATGTTTATGTGGGAAAAACATGTCTGTGACGAAAGTCGACCAAAGACACAGAATCGTAGTTGACAAGCGTATCAGAAGTAAGATGAATATTAAAGCTGGAGATGTTGTGGTACTTGAACCGTTGAGCGACCACAGTTTTAGAGTCACTGTGATGAGCTTTAACGCTGAAGAACTCGATGACGATCCCGCTTGGAAAGCACTACATACTCCAGTTAAGGTTGAGAAATACATCTCGCCCAGGAAACTTGAGGAAATCATGGAGGACAAAGCTTGGCGGGAGTAGACAAAACTGAAGCCAAGCCTCTCGCCATATTGGACTCAAGCGTGATAGTCTACTCAATGGTATCAGATTATCCTAACAAATTGTATCACCGAAGATGTCGTGCTTTATTGGAGAAAGGACTTGAAGGCGAATTAGATTACATTTTAAGTCTTAATCCAATAGTTGCCGTTGAAGTTTTTTCCGCTCTCCGAAGACTCGTAAATCGGAGTGAGGCAGAGTTCAGGACTGGTTCGCTTCTCCGTTCCAAACGCATTGCGTTCTTGTCCATCTCAAGAGAGGCTTCCCAGAATTCGCTTCAATGGGCTAAAGAAAAACTTGTTCCAGTAAACGATGCCATGATAGGTGCAAACATGTTAGAACAAGCTGAGCTAATCTATACAATCGACGAAGACCACTTCAAAAAACTCGAAGAATATGGAGTCAGAATCCTTAATCCCATCAAGTCATAACCCGAAATTTGGAGACGAATGAAGATTTCTTTGTGTTGGCAAATGATACTTCGACTGACGGATGAAATTTGGAAAACCCTTAACCTCAACAATCATTCAATGTGATGATTATGAGACCAATATTGAATGCAGAGTTCAAATGCCGAAAATGCGGAAAGGTAGTTTCTTACGAGCAGTATACATTAAACCGATTCTGTCCAGACTGTGGCACGCTGCTTCCCAGTCGCCAACTAAGGCAATGGGTATTCCAATTCAATCCCACAATATATGCATGGTTTGATTGGATGAAAGAGAATAGAGAAACTGAACAATGGCTTACAAGCCAGCATGCCCGAGACATTCGTGATGGAGATAAAGTGGCTATCTGGGCTTCAGGTGAGAACGCTGGAGTCTACGCCATCGGCGAGATCATAACAAATCCAGCAAAGAGACCCCTAAATACAGAGCAAGAGAGATATTGGACAAGCAAAGAAGACATCCTTAAGTTCCGAGAGAATTGTAGCGTCATAATTAGGCATTTGAAAGTAGTTATCGAGAAGCCCCTTCTTGAAGACGAATGTAGCAAAGATCCTGTGCTTTCAGACATGGCTGTTCTAAAGCACCCTCAAGGTACAAACTTTCCGCTTACGAGAATGCAGTGGAACAAAATTCTTGAACTTGTGGGTCCAGAAAGGACTCAATAACTTAAGAGACCATGAGTGGGCCGGGCCGGACTTGAACCGACGACCCTCTGCACGTCAAGCAGATGTC
>CAYLSJ010000080.1:0-2822 GCA_964386655.1 uncultured Candidatus Bathyarchaeia archaeon
AAGAAAGTTGCAGCAATTGCACTGAAATACCTGACCAAGTAAGTTCTCGGGACCATCCTAGCTACATATAAGACGCTACGGACTCCATCTATTAAGAAAACTCTCTGCTTCAATTCTCAAGGTTCTTCTCGGACTACTGACGTGTCGTTTCACAAAAGAAAGCACTTTATCTTTGTCATCGATTCTCTCAAAGAACACGTTGAGGGATTTAATGGCTTTCTCAGCTATCACTCTCTTACACTCCTCTGTCAAATGTGGATTTGTTGAAAGGTCTTCGACTTTCAGAAGCTCACTTGTTATCTTTTGGACAAGGTGAGGCTTAACCAAGGCTATTTTGCCCGAATTGCCAACAACGCTAGCTACTGTAACCATGTAGTCGTCTTTTAGAAAGCTGTAATACCTGTCGAATACAGCGTCAAACTTCCCGTCTTTGTCGACCTTAGCTAGATTTGCAATGATAGCCATAGCATTCCAGACCAAGATTCTGTACTTGCTGTCCAAAAGACGTATGAAAGAATCCATGTGGGGATACAATTCCTCTGGGCACTCCTCACTCAAATCCATCAGTATCTTAGCACAAGCATACCTAATCCCTGCCTTTGATGAAGCAACTCCACCGATAACCTCGGGAAGTAGCTTGAAGTCTTGTGTGACCTTTTGCAGAAGTTCTTCCTTCGTCATTGACTTGTTTCCAAGCTTCAACAGCAGTTCAGATTCCATGAAAATCCCAGTCCTCCCTAGATGAATTAGGTAAATGTTAGCCCCTTCATGGCTTTCAAAGCACTAGCAATAAAGCCTCTCTCATCGCCGGCTAGAGGCAGCGCAGGGCTTCTGGGATAACCAGCTTGCAGCCCCATAAGATTCATTGCTTCTTTGATGGATGAGAGCTGATTATACCTTTTGACAAGTACCTCGTTCAAATACGCTACGTGTCGCTGCAGTTCACCTGCCTTTTTGTAATCGCCTCTCTTGAAGGCATTGTAAAGCTCGCTGCAGATTTCTGGAAAAGCGTTGGCAACGGCTATTACGGCGCCTTTGCCTCCTAGCATCAAGGTTGACAGAGCTACATCTGCAGTTCCAGCGAGAACGGAGATTCTGTCGCCTACAAGCCTTATGGTTTCAGTTATTGTGCCAATGCTTCCGCTGCTGTCTTTAACTCCGACTACATTTTCATGTTTTGATGCGAGTTGCTGAATCAAAGCGGGTTCAAGAGAACAGCCTGTGAACTTCGGCACACTGTAAAGTACGATAGGCAAGTCTACAGTCTTCAGAAGGGCGTTGAAATGCTCGCACATCTCTCCGGATGAAAGCTTGTAGTAAAAAGGTGTCACAACCAAGGCAGCGTCAACACCCAAATCCTTCGCGTCTTTGGTGAACAGAATAGTCTCTCTCGTGCTCATGCTGCCCGTGCCAGCGACTACAGGCACCTTCCCGTTGACCTCGTCAACCACAATTCCAATAATTCTCTTTCTTTCCTCTCTTGAAAGGTAAGGCGCTTCACCGTTGCTTCCGCAGGGCACCAGTCCTGAGACTCCGCCTTCTAGCCAAAACCCTATGCATGCTCTCAGAGCTTCTTCGTCAAGGTCGCCCTCACGCGTGAACGGCGTTATATGGGGCACAAAAATCCCTTCTAACATGAGTCTCACCATGTTTTCCATCCACAAAAGCTCAAGTTAGAAACCTCACACTTATAATGCTTCACAACAACTGCAAGGAAAAGGGTGAGGTCTTTGCCAAAGGACTGGACAATAGTCGTCGTCGAGCCAATTCACAAAAGCGGAATACACATCCTCCAGAAACACTGCAAGGTCATCCAACTTCCTCCAGACTCCACAGGGAAAGACCTTGTCAAGGTTGCCCACAAGGCAGACGCATTCATAACACGGGGCTTTGTTAGAATCTCTAAGAAAGTTTTAGCCAAAGCCGTGAAGCTCAGGGTCATCGGAGTCCACGGCGTAGGCACAGATCATATAGACATGGACTATGCGCAAAGAAGAGGAGTTCAGATAATCAGGACGCCAGAGGCGCTGACAGACACTGTAGCCGAGTTCGCAGTCGGATTGATTCTGTCTCTTCTTCGAAAAATACTGACAGCTGACGCGGCTGTCCGAGGCGGAGACTGGCAGAGAAAATTCACTGATTTGGTTGGCACTGATCTGAAGGGAAAAACAGTGGGCATCATTGGGCTGGGGCGAATCGGAAGCGCTGTCGCAAAGAGACTCAAAGCATTCGACGTCAATTTGATTCACTACAAACGTGGAAGAGACTTTGAGCTTGAGGGGCGGCTTGGCGTCAAGTATGTGAAGCGTAACCAGCTGCTGAGGGAGTCCGACTTAATATCAATACACGTCCCGCTGACAGCAGAGACCTATCACATGATTTCTCATAAGGAGTTCAACCTGATGAAAAACGGCGTATACATCGTGAACACTTCCAGAGGCGCTGTAATAGATGAGAAAGCACTGCGCGACGGCTTGGTCTCTGGAAAGGTAGCCGGGGCAGCGTTAGATGTCTTCGAGTCAGAGCCTTTACATCATGACTCTCCGCTGGCTAGACTTGAAAGTGTAATTTTGACGCCGCATCTAGCTGCCAGCAGCGAAGAGGCTCTCAAGAGATTAGCTACAATTGTGGCAGAAGAAGTCATCAAGGCCTTAAGATCGTCTTAGGGTTTCGGGCGTTGTGATAAGGGTAGGCAGCCTCAGGAACAAGTCAGTTGCGACGGGTAGCATGAAGAGGTAGACTGGATTAACCGCTTGATACAATATTCCTCCTATTATGGGAGCGGGAATCCTCACAAGGTTGTTGAACATCATGAGCATTCC
>CAYLSJ010000080.1:2922-6003 GCA_964386655.1 uncultured Candidatus Bathyarchaeia archaeon
CTGTTCAAGGTACCTACTGCGATTTTGTCTGCGCCCAGAGCCACAGCATAAAGCGACGTGTACTGATGGCTCAATCTACCCATGAGGCTGTATCCGAGTTTCCTAGCAAGTAGAACTCGAAAGTTTCTGCCCTGTCTCCTAATGAAGTCTGAAAGCCAATTTATAGGGGTCCTCATAGCACGTTTTCTCGCTTGTTTCTCGCTTCTTTGCCGATATCGCAATGTAGTCTGTGAGCATGTTCTTAAAGCCATCTTCGAACAGTCCTCTGCCAAGGACAGCAATATGCAAGTTTATATGCGGTTTAGAATGAGATGCATACCTCTGGAAGGACAGCAGCATGGTAAAACTCGGCATCAACCTTCAACTTGAAGAATACCCAATTGACCTCGCCTTGAAAACGGCTCAACTAGCAGAGAGCTTAAAGCTAGACGCCGTGTTCGTCAACGATCATTACATGAAGCCATCAGGCAACAACGTGTCAGACGCCTTTCTCACACTAACTGCTATGGCAGTGCAAACGAAGCGGATAAAGCTTGGAACAGCGGTCACGCCCATTCCCTTCAGACCCGCGCCTCAAACAGCAAAGCTGGTCTCAACTCTGGACAACATAAGCAATGGACGCTTCATCTTCGGAATTGGAGCGGGCTGGAACCAGATGGAATTCGAAGGATACGGCATTGAGTTTCCGCGTCCAAAAGAGAGGGTGTCCAAAACCTTCGAGGGCATAAGACTTATGAAGAGAATGTGGACCGAGAACGAAGTCACGTTCAAAGGCAAGTACAACCACATCAAGAGGGCAATCCTTCTCCCAAAACCCATTCAGAAACCTCATCCACCCATCCTCGTCGGCTCAAGATCGGAAAGAATGTGTAGATTTGCAGCAAAAGAATGCAACGGCTGGATTCCAGGGCACCTTTCTCCCAAAGACTACAAAGAAAAAATGAATGGATTTATCGAAGAAGCGGCAAAACATGGCAGACGCCGCGACGATTTTACTTTCGTTCATTTCACAAGGATACTCACAGGCTCTCACATGGACGAGGTCTTGAAACTCATGCCTAAGAATCAGACGCCCCAGAGCACAGAAAGGTTTCTCATGGGCTCAGCGCAGGCCTGCTTGGAAAGGCTGGGTGAGTATGTGGATATTGGAGTCGACATGATGCTTCTTCGTGTGCATCAGGTTGCCCAAACTTCACTTGTAAATGAGGAAAAGCATCGCCAACACATCGAATTCATCTACGACGAAATTCTCTCTAAACTTTGACTGAAGGATTTCATGAGTTAGTATTTGCCGATCTGCTTTCCGACTTTATAGTAGAATCCTTCTTTACCTATCCATTTGAACAGCAAACCGTCACTCCAATCGTAGCCTTCTCGAACGTGGGTTGCTTGCACTTCACCTATGAACCAAACGTGATCGCCCACTTCCACTTCTTTAACAACTTTGCATTCGATGCTGACTGGGCTTTCTTTGATACAGGGCGCTTTCACCTTGACTCCTTTCACAGGAGTAAGTTTGGCTAACTCAAACTTGTCCATGTCTCGACCTGACTTGCTTCCGCAGACCCGTACAGCTTCCATAAGTTTGTCATCCACAGCGTTGACCACGTATTCTCCGCTTTGACGAATCAGGTCAAATGAGTATCGAGAAGGAGCGATGCCGACCCCGACCAGACTAGGCTTTCCTGAAAAAAAGGCGAACATGCCAATGGTTATGATGTTCTTTTTCCTTTTGTGTTTAGCTGACACTAGGTATACGGGTCTGATGGGCAGTTGCCGCAACCCTTCTGAAACAGGTATCTCTTTTTTCATTTGCAAGCACCAAGGGAGAGTACTAACTGATTGTTCTTATTAGGATATTTGCTCGCGAGGAAGATATGCGAAAGGTTTGGCTAGCAGTGCCTCGAAAGAATTCAGGCACAGAACTACTCTGCTTCTAGTCTATCTTTCTACTACCTTTAACAGGTTTTTGTTGTGATCGTATATGCTGATGGTCATTGGCATTTCTCCCACTGCGTAGTGGGTGGCGCATCCGAAGCATGGGTCGTAGGCTCTGAAAGCCATCTCTACCATATTCAGTAAGCCGTCGTTGACTACCCCGCCTTTGATGACGCCTTTCGCCGCGTCTCGAATTGACATGCATATGGCTGGAGCATTGTTCACTGTTGCCACAATAAGGTTGACTTTCTTCGCTAAGCCTTCCTCGTCAAGTACGTAATGGTGGATTAATGTGCCTCTTGGAGCCTCAACTATGCCCACGCCTTCTCCTGGTGGTCCAACTTTGCCGCGCAAGTCGGTGCTGGTTATGTCCTTGTCTCGGCTGAGCTCAAGGGCTCTTTCTGCTGCGTACAAGAGCTCGACTAAGCGTGCCCAGTGTGTCGCCAAGGTTGCGTGAACGGGTTTTCCTCCTAAGGTCTCGTACATGCGCTTGTACTCCTCTTGAGCCAGCGGTGTAGCCATGCCGTCGGCAGCGTTCAATCGTCCCAAAGGCGCAACTCTGTAGATGCCGCTTTCAGGTCCATCGACCAAGCCTTTCCAGCCGATTTTCTTCAGGTACGGAAGTTTGACATAAGTCCACGGTTCCACGTGCTCCTCAACTTGATTTAAGTAGTCAGCTGGCGCCCATTTGGCAAACTCTTTGCCTTCAGGCGTAACCACTCGAAGCTTGCCATCGTAGAAGTTGACCTTATTGTTTTCATCAACGGTGCCCATATAATACGTGCGGTGCTTGTACGCGTCGCTGAGGATAAGATCCACGTACTTCTTATTCTTCAAGACGACATCGTTGAAAACCTGCAATGTAAACTGCGCAAACTTAACGCTGGACTCAGCCATCTTCTCAATCTCAGCTCGCTCCTCTTCGGTCAGAGCTTTTGACATGCCGCCAGGCAATCCACAGACAGGGTGCGTAGCCTTGCCGCCGATCATGGCTGTGATCTTCTGCCCATACGCCCGATGTTTGATAACTTCCTTAGTAACGTCCAAGCCAACTTTGCCTATCACGCCAAGAATGTTTCTCTCAGCCTTTGGTGCGTCTGGTCCCATAACAAAGTCAGGTCCGCCTAAGAAGTAGAAGTGCAA
>CAYLSJ010000081.1:0-5923 GCA_964386655.1 uncultured Candidatus Bathyarchaeia archaeon
GAAAATAGGTTTCATATTTTGTGTCTGTACAGGTAAGTGCCCTGGCTTCGCTCAATTGGACATCTGGGACTTCGTCAACATTATTCGAACCGAGTATCCAGTGGAGTACGCCTTCATTCATCCAATGCTGTGTGATGAAGATGGGGAACGATTTCTGGAGGCATTTCTAAGGAAAAGAAATAGGTATATTGTAGCTGGTTGCGCTCCTGTGATGCAAAAGAAACTCTTCAGAGATGCATTCGGAAAAGTAGGCTTGGATATTAACAAAGATCTAATTCCCGTAGATGTACGGAACATGAAACTCGAGGAAGCTTTGAACACCGTTAAGAAGGCTCTGAAGGAGGAGGGGAAGGATGTCTGAAGAAACTTACATGGGGATACCCCGAAAGGAGATTCCGTGGGCGCCGAAGATAGATTATGAAAAATGTGATTTGTGCGGAGGAGACCCTCAATGCCTCAAGTTCTGTCCACACAACGTATACGCTATAGAAGGTGAGCCCAAGAAGTTGGTTGTGAAAAATGCTGACAATTGTGTCGTTTTTTGCAGGAGCTGCATGCGAGTCTGTGCTCCAGGTGCCCTTGACTTTCCAAGCAAACCTGAAGTTCTTAAGATAATTAAGGAGAAGAGAGGTTACTGAGAAAGAAGGGTTGAATGAGTATGTCTAAGGACAAGTATGTCTTTGTGATTCCATGTAGCGGCATAGGAAAGTCACTGGGAACTGTGAGCAGGAAAGCCGCATACAAAGTTGTAGAAGAACTTCGCCCTCAACATGCCAGAATAACTTGCTTGGCGCTATTAACAGTTGGTGACGATGAGACTCTGAAGAAAGTAAGAGAACATCCATGCATCACCATAAATGGTTGCCCAACGAACTGCGCGCAGAAGAATGTTGAGGCCTCCAACGGGAGGCTTATGAAGAATCTTATGGTTACAAACACACTTCGGAATCATATAGGCTTGAAGCCAGAGGGCATCATGGAACTGAATGCCGAAGGACGCGAGCTGGCGAACCTTGTAGCCCAAGAAGTTGCAGAGGCAGTTGATGCTATAATGGAGCGCGAAGACCGATGGCAATTTTCAAAGAAAAAGTTGGAGTAGTTTCGTGTAGCGGAGAAGAAATTCCTGAAGGAACGATTTCACGGATAGCGACGCGATTAGTTTTGGAGAAGCTTAGACCCGACGAGACCGTTACGATTTGCTTGCCGCTATTTCTGGCTGGAGAAGAAGGCGAAAGGGCCTTTGCTAAGCAATTTAACACCATAACCGTGGACGGCTGCGGGAAAAGATGCGCTGAGATAGGAACTATGAAGTACAGCGGAAAACCTTTTGCAACCGTGGTAGTCACAGAGATTCTAAAGAAATACCCAGGGTTCACTTTGAAATCCAAAAACGAATTGAATGCTGAAGAATGGAAATTCGCCGAAAAGGTGGCTGAAGAGATAGCGAAGAAAGTGGATGAAGCATTAGGGCGTCAAAAAATACAAGCTAGAAGGGAAGAACCATGACAGAAGGCGGAAAAGTAGCTGTCGTAGCGTGCGCCGGCATGGACAAGCCTCTTGGTTCTGTGGCGCGTGCTAGCGTTTTCAAAGCGGTGGAGGAGCTCAGGCCGAAGAAGGTTGAGATGATCTGCCTCCCACCGTTGTTAGCGGGCGTTAGCTCATATTCTGAGCTGATTAGGGCCCTTCCGGTTATAACTGTCGATGGTTGCGCTGAACGGTGCGCAACAAAGCTGATTGTCAAGAGCGGTGGAAAAATCAGGGGAAGAATTTTGGTTCCAGACAGCGCTAAGAAGCACAATCTGGTGCCTGAATCGGCGTCTCACTTAGGACCCAATGGTGAGAAACTTGCGCAGATTATCGCAGAAGAGATCGCATCTGCTGTTGATCAGCTTACTCAAAGGATGTAAATGGATTGACTGAAAATCCTCTTGAGATCCGAGTGGACAAGTGGACTTTACATGTTCCAAGGGACCGCTTTTACAACGAGAATGATTGCTGGGCGAAATTAGATGGAAAAACCGCGATCGTTGGCATTACTGAGTTTCTGCAGAATATGGTTGGCGATGTCATATATGTGGAGTTGCCGACCCCAGGCAGCGTAGTGGGTCAATTTGACGAGGTCGGTTCTTACGAGTCGATCAAGACTGTGCTTGATCTGCTATCGCCAGTATCAGGCGTTGTTAAAGAGGTTAATGAGGCGCTTCGACAGAAACCCGAGTTGGTGAACCAAGATCCTTATGGGAAAGGTTGGTTTGTCAAGATTGAGGTCACGGATTTTGAAGCTGATAAAGAAAATCTTCTTGGTCCCGAAGCTTACTTTGAGGTTATGAAGCGGAAGATTGAAACTGAGCGACTAAAGTTGAAGAAGTGAAAGGTGTAAGAGTCGGCGTTACGTAAGGCTGTCGTCATTGCACAAGAGGGAAAAATGGAAATATATTTAAATGCATTGTTTTATTAGTCCTTTGAGCACGGATATGTCAAAACCTAAAGTCAGCAGAAGACTTCTACGATTTGTTGAGTCAGGGGCTTGTAAGGCCTGCGAGTCTGGAGATGCGTCGGAATATGGTAGAGAATTGCAGAAAGTTGCCAATGAAGTCGCTAATGCTGAAATGGCTGATAAACAGAGTAGGTTTTTCAAGGCGTTGGCAGATGAGACTAGACTGAGGATTTTGAAGCTTTTGGGAGTCAGAGAAATGTGCGTCTGTGAAGTCATGGTTGCTTTAGGCTTAACTCAGCCCACGGCCTCTCATCATTTGGGGATTTTGGAAATTGCAGGGCTTGTGAAGAATAGAAAAGAGGGAAAGTGGGTCTTCTACAGCATAGCTGATCCCAAACTGATTGAAAACATGCACAGACTGAATGTTTTGTGAAGTGGCATCGTAGAGAAGCAAAGTCTATTCTGCTGCTCTGCATGAAGAAATTATAACAATAGATTTAAATACTTAAATATATTTCACTTCTGCCTCAAGGTGAGAAACCTTTGGCATGTGCACAGGCATCCACATCAACGAGAAAAGCAACCCTCGGGCTTTTTGAGAAATACCTGACATTATGGATTGCCATATGTATAGTTGCTGGTTTGCTGGTTGGAAGATTAGTACCGCAATTCGGACAACTTGTGGATTCCCTCAAGTTTAGACAATTCTCAATTCCAATCGGCATTCTTCTATTCTTCATGATGTATCCAACAGTTGTAGGAATTAGATTCAGTGACATAAAAAAGGCGGCGACAAGACCTAAACCATTGCTTGTGACGCTGATCGCCAACTGGGTAATAGCTCCGCCTTTAATGACACTTCTCGCAAACATTGTTTTAGCTGGAAACCCACAATATATTGCAGGAGTCATACTGCTTGGTATGTCTCCGTGCACAGCCATGGTCATGTGGTGGATGTTTCTCGCTAAGGGTGACATGGCTCAGGGACTGATAAACACGGCAATCAATGCTTTGATGATGCTATTCTTGTACGCCCCTCTCGCAGCCCTATACCTTGGTGTAAGCAGTATCCTAGTGCCATGGGAGCTTATAGCTGTCAGCGTCTTGGTCTTCATAGCGCTACCAGTAGCGTCAGGTTCTATCTCTCGAAAGCTAATAATAGAGAGAAAGGGAGAGGAATGGTTCAATAACACATACATTCCAATTGTGGGGAAAATCTCTATCGTTGCTCTTCTGACAACCTTAATAGTTTTGTTTTCATTTGAAGGCGAAGTTATCCTCAACAATCCTCTATTAGTCGCTTACCTTGCAGCTCCAAATCTGATGCACTATACCATTATGATCACGTGGACTTATCTGCTCGGATATTTTGCAGGCTGGGCGTATGAAACCGTCATAGACACCACTCTTATAGGGAGCAGTAGCCACTTCGAAGTTGCCATAGCAGTTGCCACAACTCTCTACGGCATCGGGTCGGGCGCAGCCTTAGCAACGGTCATAGGACCTTTAATGGAAGTGCCTCTAATGCTATCTGTTGTAAAGCTCGGTCTACGAACAAGTCACCTCTTTCCGAGGAGAAAGTTAAAACATTAAATGGACGAAAATTAAATGAAAGAAAAGCTTGGAGAAGAAAAAGCCTTGAAGAAAATTCTTTTTGTTTGTGTTGAAAATGCAGGTCGAAGCCAGATGGCAGAGGCGTTTGCGAATCATTACGGAAAAGGAAAACTCATGGCTTTCAGCGCAGGTGTAATGTTGGCGGACAGAGTCAATCCATTAGTGGTTCAAGTTATGAAAGAAAAGGGAATCGATATATCCAAGAACAAACCCAAACTGCTCACAACGAAGATGGCGGAAGAGGCTGACCGAATAATAACAATGGGCTGCAGCGTTGAGAAGTTTTGCCCAGCTCCGCTTCTTAAGAATGTCATTGATTGGGAATTAGAAGACCCAAAGGGGAAACCAATAGAAAAGGTTCGAGAAATAAGGGACGAAATAGAGAAAAAGGTTCTAAAACTGATTGCCGAAATTTAAGCAGCTTTCGAGTAACTGTTGATGGAAACGCCTCTCATGTCTTCTCGACGAAGTTCGCCTTAAAGACTAGCGTATATTTATTTTCCACGAAACAAGCTTCAAAGTTAAGAGTAAGTTAAGAGTGACGTTCACTCATGGCTGAGTCAAGAAAGATCTTGTTGACGACATCGCGCAGTCCAACGCCTAGAATACGAACTTTCTGCAATGACCTGGCTCGGGTTATACTAGGCGTAGTCAGAGTTAATCGTGGCAAACTGAGCATGGATGGAGTTGCGGAGAAGGCGCTGGAATATGATGCTGACCGAGTTGTCATAGTTGACAGATGGCATGGTGGACCAAGCAAAATCGGATTTTTTCAAGTCGGCGCATCTGGTTTGGTAAGCGTTTCTCTTATCCTTCATGTTGCAGGCATACGGTTGCAGAGAGAGTTTGGACACACAAGGCTTAGGCCAACTCGTTCTGTGGCTATTGTCATTCCTTCTAAAGGTAATGAGGAAATAGTTAAAGTTGCCAACTCATTGTCAAGTTTCTTCAATGTTCCTGCATTTTTAGTCAATGAAAAACCTTGCAAATACCCGATGGAAATGCGCGTTTCTTACGATGCTACACGCAGAATTCAAGTAACTTTTGTAGATACTCTTCAAAACGTTGAAGTTGGGCCCCGAATAACTTTGTCACAGGTGATTTGGGAGACAGATAAATGAAGGCTCAAGCGGTTATTCGATTAAAATTTCCATCCGAAGAGCTTCTGTCAATAGTGCTTAGAGCTTTGGAGCCGGAGGCTAAAAGTATGCCAACCCCTCGTTCAAGGGTCCAGATAGCCGGCAGAAGCAACGAACTAACATTAAAGTTTGAAGCGAAAGATACATCGGCTTTGAGAGCCGCCATAAACTCCTACCTGCACTGGATTGCGCTAATTAACGAAACGTGTTCAGTGTTGCAACAGTATTTCGAAGAAAATCCCAGACGTAGTTGCCCGGTGGGCATAATTTAGAACATTTTTGAGATGATTGCTATCGCTATTTTTAATGCGAATAGAGTGTGGAATAGAAGCAGATTATGCAAAAACACTTAATTAACACGAGACCATAATGCTGAGGTGTTACCAAACGGTTTTGAAGGGATATAAGATGAGCGATGAACTCTCGAAGCTTCCACCGCATGTTCAAGAGCGGTTGCTTAGACTCCAGCAGTTGCAGCAAACATTGCAGACAGTTTTGACGCAGAAACAACAGCTAGAATTGGAGCTCACCGAAACTGAGCAGGCGTTGAGCGAGTTAGAGAAAACTGATGAAAACACAGTCATATACAAGTCCATTGGTTCGCTCCTGGTTAGAGCTGAGAAAGCCAAAGTGACGGCGGAGCTGAGTGAACGAAAGGAACTCCTCAACACGCGCATCAGTGTGCTTGGAAAACAGGAAGAACGACTCAGAAGCCAAGCCAAAGATTTGCAAG
>CAYLSJ010000082.1:0-5922 GCA_964386655.1 uncultured Candidatus Bathyarchaeia archaeon
TTGAAGCTTGGGCAGTTACAGGAAAGGATGGGTTACGCTTTTTATCGAGCAGCATTGCAGGCTGAAAGCGTAGGTGAGTTCGGGGAGAGGATGCGGCGGGCTGTGGCACATTATGAGAGGGCTAAAGAGTTCTACAGTAGACTGAGCGAGTCTGGGAAGAAGCCGTTGGTGCTTCGCTGCGATGCTATGATTGCTTACATGGGCTATTGGTTGACATCTGATGTCTCTGAGAAGAAGAGACTGTTTGAAGAGTGCTGGAAAATTACAAAGGAGGTCTTGCGAGCCTTCAGGGAAGCGGGAGACTCCCTAGAATACGGGAAAACCTACAACCAACTCTGGTTGAGCGTTTGGTTGGGTCTAGATTTCGAGGAGAGTTTTCAAGTCCGTGAGAATATAACTAGAGAAACGGTGGAATATGGAGAACAAGCAATCAAGTTCCTTTCAACATGCGGAGACTCTCATGAACTCGCGAGAGCTTATGTAAGCACAGCAACTTTCGTTGAATTGTTCGGCCTTGTTTTTCATGACCCGGACGAGCAGGACGAATACCTTCAAAAAGCCAAGGATTATTGGCAGAAAGCCAACGAACTCTCTGAAGAGGTGGCTTTTTGTGAATCGTGTCTTGGTCATGCTGCTTTAGGTTTGGGATTGGGCACCAACGAGGCTCTGAAGTATTATGAAAAAGCGTTAGAGTATGCTCGGAAGACAAGAGACAGACTCAGAATCGGGTTGGCTCTAGATATGCTGGATCATCACACTGTTTGGTCGAGATACTCTGCTGAAGACCCCACTGAGAACGTGCGACTTCTGAATAGGGCCTTGGAGTATGCTGAAGAAGCCAAACGTCAATACTCCACAATCTCCCTCGTAATTTTCAGCGGTGCGCCGCTTTGGGTGGAAGCACCTCACGCCGAATACTACTACTTCCAGGCTGAGCTGGAAACAGATCTTACCAAGAGACGAGAGCTGTTAGAAAAGGCGATGGAAGCAATACCAGACCTGCTAAGCAGAGCTGAAAAATCTGGGACCTCCTATGCAGTTAATCATGCACATCACGTAGTCAGCAAGATACTCGCATTTCAGGCAACGGTGGAAACTGACTCGGAGGAGAGAAAGAGACTACTCGAGAAGGCACTGGAGCACAGGAACGAGTCTATTAGATACTGGGAGCAGCAGAGTCCCTTCGCCTACTGGGCCCGCGGCCTCATGCGAATGTACTTGGCTCGGATAAAATCTGAACTTGCCAAACTGACCAAGGACATTGAAAGCGAAAAGAACATACTCCAACAAGCCGCGGCAGACCAAGAAAATGGTTTGAAACTCTGCAGTCAACACTTGGCATCTCAGGAAAGGCAAGGCATAATCTCAACAACTCTCTCTGCTCTAAGTGACTGGCAACGCGAATACGGCAACTTGTTGAAACGTCTTTATGGCATCACCCGCAATGAGGAGTATTTGCCGAAGGCAATAGAATCCTTCGAGGGCTCTGCTGAATCAGCACAAAAACTTGACCTAGTTAGCAGGGTAGCTGAGTCAAACTGGAAAATCGCCCAAACATACGACGCTTTGGGCAAGCACCTAAAAGCAGCTGAAAGCTTCGATCTGGCCTCAAACAACTACAAAACCGCAGCAGAGAAGATACCTCAGCTAAAAGCCCTTTACCAAGACCTCTCGCTCTACATGCAGGCTTGGAGTGAAATCGAGAAAGCAAGGTACCACCACGCTAAACAAGAATACGGCGTAGCAGAGGAACACTTCGACAAAGCCGCTGACTTGCACAAGTCCTTGAAGCAGCGGAATTACTTGGCGCTAAACTACTCTGCTTGGGCTCAGGTTGAACACGCCGAAGAGTTAAGCAGGAAGGAACAAGGTGAAGAAGCCATCCGAGCCTTCGAGCAAGCAGCCAAGCTCTTCAACGAGACTAAGAAATCTCTCCAAACAAAGTTTAGCGAAATTGAAGACCTAGACGAAAAACAAATGGTTACGAACATGCTCAAAGCAACTAGCCCAAGGCTCCAATACTGCACAGCCAGAGCCACCCTTGAAGAAGCTAAACTCTTAGATAAGAAGGGAGACCACTACACCAGCTCCGAAAAGTACGGCTCCGCAGCTGAAGCATTCGAGAAAATAATCCAAGCATTGGAGTCTGAGCAAGAACAAAAAGAGATCAAGTTCATCGTGAATCTTTCGAGGGCTTGGCAAAAAATGACCTTAGCCGAAGCAGAGGCATCACCCACATTGTACGGGGAAGCGTCACAACTCTTCGAGGGCGCCAAAGAGTTTGGTCCAAACGAGCAGGCAAAGATGCTGGCGCTTGGGCACAGCCGCTTCTGCCGGGCGCTTGAGGCTGGAACAACATTCGCTGACACAGGAGACGCTGGCATGTATACAGCGGCTGTGCAATATCTCGAAAGCGCAGCCAAGTACTACGCTAACGCAGGCTTACAGAAGGCTTCGGAGTATGCCGAAGCAACCGAACTGCTCTTTGATGCATACGTTCACATGGACAAGGCTAAAAGGGAAAGCGACCCTGAGAAAAAAACTAAACTCTACATGATGGCTGAAAAAGTCTTGCAGACGTCTGCAGGCTCGTTCATGAAGGCTGAGCACCCAGAGAAAAGAGAACAAGTGTTGAGACTCTTGGAAAGGGTGAAGAAAGAACGGGAACTGGCCATATCATTAGCCGAACTCTTGCATGCACCATCAATTGTCTCCACCACAACGGCCCTTCCAACACCCACACCAACCCATGAAACAGCAGTAGGTTCAGAAAGATTCGAAAACGCCGACATACAAGCAAACATAATAACCCGTCAGAGGGAACTGAGAGTTGGAGAGAACCTCTACTTGGAAATAGAACTGGTCAATGCTGGAAAAGGTCCAGCTTTGCTGATTAAACTCACAGAAGTCATTCCCGAAGGTTTTGAGCTGGCAGAAAGACCTGAAATTTACCGCGTTGAAGACAGTTATTTAAACATGAAAGGAAAACGACTTGACCCCTTGAAGACGGAAGAGGTTAGGCTTGTTCTAAAGCCAAAAGCTCAAGGGGTGTTCCCCCTAAAACCAACAATATTATACCTTGACGAAAACGGCAAGTACAAGTCATATGAGCCCGAGCCAGTAACCATCACGGTTAAGGAGCTCGGAGTCAGAGGATGGATTAAAGGAGAAAGATAACCACAACAAACACTTGAGCCCTTGAAGCCAACCGCAGAATTTCTACTTGTATCTTTCGCGTCTCTTCTTGCGCTTCCGCTTTTCCCTGCGCATGCGCTTCCGTTTTGATTTGCCCTTCGTCCAGCCAAGCCCCATGATACGTTGACTTACGCACAATAGTTAATTGTTTACTTTTAAGTGTTACTCGATGGTGGCGTGACGGCTTCTCAAATCATTCTCATCCTTCTTCATACGATACATAAGCTCCACAATCAAGCCATCTAGGAACACCATGCAATTATTCTCAAACACGCTTCCCAACGGGCTGATAGGCTCACGCTCACCCAGAATCTGACGAGCCAGATAATCCTCCTCACGAGGCCAACCCATCTTAGTCCTACCTTTAACCAGCACTAGTTGATCAGCCATCTGCCCCAACTGAGACTCCACATACGAGGTAATAGCCACAACACGTGCACCAATATCCTTAGCAGCACTCGCAGCACTCACAACCAGCTTAGTCATACCCGTGCCTGAAATAGCAATGACCAAATCATCTTTTCCAGCCGCAGGCGTAATAGTCTCACCGAGAAAGTACACATTAAAGCCTAGGTTCATAAGCCTCAACGCAAAAGCACGCCCAACAAACCCGCTTCGGCCCATACCCACAACGAATATTTTCTTATCTTTGGCGTCCATGAGCAGTTTTATCATGTTTTCAACTTGGCTCTCATCCATCTCATCTATAGCTTTCTTAGCACCTGAGAGAATCTCCTCTGCCGCTGCACGTAACCATTTCACCCCAACTCGCCCCGCGAAGCGAAACTACTCTTTACAGAAGTGTAAAAATCTTGCGGTCACGCTAAGAAACATCCAAAGTAACATGCCTCTGCCGCTTCAAAGCAAGCTTATATTCAGCGTCAAGCATGCTGGCTATCTTCTCAGCCTTAGCCCTGCCCAAACCCTTAACAGTACAAAGCTCAGCAACAGACGCAGAAAACACTCTTCGCACAGACCCAAACCTCAGCAACACACGTTCAGCAAGCCTAGGTCCAATAGCAGGCAAAGTCGCCACCACAGACAACTGCGACTTCTCCACATCAGCCACCCTAGGCTTCCTCTGAACCCAAGGACCCTTCGGAACACGAGTCAAACCAGCATGCCTAGCCAAAGTATAAAGCAGATCAGCAGTCTGCCTCACACTAGCCGTGAAAAACACAGTTAAACCAAACTGAAAGGCGAGCGTGGTCAACGCCCCCCAATAAGCCCTAGGCTTAGCGCTATCGCTGATGAGCAACTGCAAGTCGCCTTCAGCCACAAGAACAGGATGCGCATAGAACTGTCGCATTCGCCGCGCCTGGTCAAACAGCCTGCCAGAGTATAGGGATTTGGCAAAGTCTCTTCCAGCTTTTCTCTCCACAGCACAGTCAGCAGAAACCACATAATCGCCTATTTCCAACACACGATAGTCAATCTGCAAACCAAAAGCCTTGAGAACCTCGGACACACCTGAGCCTCTTTCACGCTCATCCACGATCACACGAGTCTGAAACACCATAAACGACCACACAGCTAAAATAGATTGATACTGCAACAGACTCAAAAATCTTCACTGCATACTAGAAGGGAAGCGGAGGCAGAAACGTACTCAACGATGGTATGGGGACAAAATAACGCACATAAATGCCCAAGGCTAGCAACCCAACCGATAAGACAAAGAGAGCAACGTCGCCAAGCTTCATCTTCAACACATAAAGATTCGTGCGTTTTGGACTAGAACCCCAAGCACGGGATTCCATAGCCTCAGCTAACTCCAGACTGCGCCTTATGGCGCTGACAATAAGCGGCACAAGAATGGGAATGTAATTGCGCACACGCCTGAGAAAGTTGCCCCGCTCAAGCTCCAAGCCTCGCGCCTTCTGAGCATCCATAATAGTCTGAGCCTCCTCAGCCAAAACAGGCACAAAACGCACAGCAGTGGTGAAGGCAAAAGTAAACTCGTATGGAACATGACTCTGCTCCAAAGCAAGACTCAAATGATCAGGCGAAGTAGTCAGAAAGAAAACTGAAAACGATTCAACCAGCACAAGAAATCTTAACGTCATGGCTAAAGAATACTCCAACAGCAGCATCGTTGACGGATAAGACCTGTACAAGTAACCAAAGGCAAAGTTGAACACAAAGATGAAAGACGCTAAGAACACGGCTCCACGGAGCGAACGCAACCACTGCCTTCCAACTCCAGCCACCCACACAAAAGGCAATGGCAAGAGGAACAGCACGAGCAAGGGAAGAAACTCAGTGAAGAATATGGTGACAACAAACATAGCGAGCACGAACAGAAACTTAATTCTGGGATCACGGTTATGAATAGGCGACGACACATGGCGGAAGCGGAAACCCTCAAACACACTCAACCGGGAAGCCCTCGCAAACGATTGACAAGAATCTCCTTTGCCTCAGAAACATCGATAACATCAGACGGCAAACCCAAGAAAGACAAGCTATTGAAAATTTGTGCTATTTGAGGCGGCACAATCGAGGCTTCCAAAGCCAGCGTAGTATCAGTCAGTATTCTCTTCGCCGTGCCATCCGCAATGATTCTGCCCTCTCTCATCAAAACAACGCGGGGAGCGCATTCTGCCACAAACTCAACATCATGCGTGACAATCACAACAGTCTTGCCCTGCTCGTTCAACTGCACAATGAACTGGCGCAGGTTTTCCTTCTGCCTATGATCTTGCCCAATCGTGGGTTCATCAAGTA
>CAYLSJ010000083.1:0-5904 GCA_964386655.1 uncultured Candidatus Bathyarchaeia archaeon
AAGACATCGGCTTCCCAAGCCGACAACCCGGGTTCAAATCCCGGCGGCCGCATCAAATCGCAGAGTAACTTCTCAAACCTGTTAAGATAAAAAAGGGATGGGTGCTGGTTGTGTGACTAGCGAATGTTTCTGATTATTCGCTCTATCAGCATGAACTGCCAGAATAGGAGCGAGTCGGCGTTGACCACCTCACGATATCTGTAAGAATCGATGTGTTGGCCTACAGCTTGCATGTGAATCGCCTTAGCATATCTTATGATACACGATACCCTTCAGTCTTTCCTATGTTTAACCAGAACAACTGCAGAACGCATGAACATGAAGATTTAAATTAAAATGGCAAAAAACACCTTTCGCCAAATCTCTTTTTTAATAGTATCAGTTGAATATGTTGTAGTCATGCAGAACAAGCCGAAACCCGGACTAGATTGGTGGACACGTGGCTTTCCGCTTCAATAGTGGCATACGTATCCATTTTTCAAACCCTGTGCCCGGAGGCTCAGTTTCATACAGCTCTTTCCTCCTAGACTCAAGCAAGGCGTTTTCCTTCCTCGTGAACTCAGCTGCAGTTGAAACCGCATGCCCAGCCTCCACTGCTACTTTAAAAACGGGCTTAGCTAGCTCACGCCAGTTCTCTTGTCTCAGAAGATGATGCTCCAAGATTGTGGTAGGTACATTCTGAGCGATTCTTTCCAAGCTTTGAAGCCCTTTTTTAATGCTTTCTTCTGCTACTAACCCAGATAAATATGCAGGCGGTCCGCCGATTATGATGACATTGGGGTTTTCATCTAGAATCATCTTGAGTGTAATAGGGTGCATTGGACCCTGGACATCTGATGTAAATAGCACTCGCTCACCGTGAAATTCAAGAGTGGTCATTAGAAGCCATCCGAGCCCTGCGTCGAGTTCTCCGTGAATAACGGGATCGGAAAACCGAATCTTTGTGTCACCGAACACATATTCCTTGCCATCAGCGTATTCCACTCTCTCAGCGTACTTGCCGCCTGTGTGTGAGAAAACCCAGCCTCGGTGCCGCTGGCTGAAGTTGACTTTGTCTCGATAGCTTTTAGCCAGAACCACCTTGCCTTCATAAATCTGTCTTGCAACTTCGTCTGATGACCAATGTAGAAACCAATCAGTATAAGACGGCGTGTGATGATCGAAGTGATAATGGCTAATTGTGACGACCTCAGCCTTCTCAGCCATGTCAGCGATTTTCTCTCTCGCTGTCTTCAAAGCAGTGTATTCCTTGGGATGTGGCAGAAACCCATTGCGAAAAGGTCCTAGGGACACACCTGCATCTAAGAGAACTCTAACGTCAGGAGTTTCGACATACGTGCACATTGAACGAACCCCAAGGCTTTCATCAGCCAAGGGGACAATACGAATGCGACGCAGCATGACTTCACGAGCCGTCTAATAGCCTTCATAAGCAAACAAGGCGGGAAAACCTCCCGTGTGGAGGAAAACAACATTCTCTTCTTTCTGAAATCGACCTTGTTTCACCAAATCTATCAAACCTGTCATGGCTTTAGCCGTGTAAACAGGGTCCAATAGTGTGCCTTCGGTTTCCGCGAGTTTTTTGATTGTGTCCTTCACTTCCGAGGTGAGAACACCGTGTCCTTCTCCAGCATAATCATACATAAGCGTAACATCATCTTCTGATATCGAGGTTTCCAGCCCCAGTAAGTTTGCACACTTGTTGGCGATTTCCACTGTTTCCTTGCGCAGCCAAGTATCCTCTGGGTCGGTGGCTATGCCTATGATATCAATGTTCGAGCTGAGGGCCTTTTTCCCCACAACGAGCCCAGCTTGTGTGCCGCCTGAGCCAGCCGCATGGACTAAGTGGTCAATCCGCATGTTCATGTTCTTAGCTTGTGAAGTCAGTTCGAGAAGGGCGTTAACGTAGGCAACTGAGCCCAACGGAGAGGAGAAGGGCACTGCATAAGGATTGTAGCCCTCTGCCTTAAGATCCTCAATTACGCCTTTTGTAACAGCGCCCATCTCATGCCTTTTCTTATCGAAGAACCTGATGTCCGCGCCGAGAAGGTGATCAAGCAGTAGATTCCCATGATAGGTTTCGGGTCTTGCGCCTCGTAAGAGCAAGACAGCCTTCAGTCCAAGTTTTCTGGCAGCAGCAACAGTTGCACACGCATGATTAGACTGGATAACTCCGCCTGCAACTATGCAATCCGCTCCCTTTTGCAGAGCTTCTGCCATTTCAAACTCAAGCTTTCTCACTTTGTTGCCGCCAAAGACCAAGCCTGCAAAATCATCTCTTTTTATCCCCAGTCTTGGACCGCCTAACGCTTTTGAGAGGTGAGGCATTTCCTCCAGCGGCGTTGGCAGATTCGCTAGCCTGATTCTTGGCAGTTTTTCAATTCTTGCTTTGACATCCACTGGTTTCACCCATTCTTATCTGCGCAGAGTATTGTTTTTATTGTGGCTTTGCCCTAATCTGTGTTTGTGGGCGATGACGACTCTGGCCCCAATGAGCCTCTGTGATTTGGATCTTGAGTGCGAGAGCCCACACATTTTTCGTTAAGCAAACGCTTAGGAGTTCAGATTACTCCTGTGGCTTTAACTTCTTTCTTGGCTTTTTTTCTCAGCCATGCAAGAATGAACTCTCTTATCTCACTCTGATTGTAAGGGTCTCGCCATGCTGTCTCCAGTGCTTCACAAACATTGAGTCCTCCAGCCAACCCGAAATAGTGGAGAAGTTCAGAGTAGAGCTGTTCTCTGTCGCTTTCAGCTAGGTCAACATGGAAGTTGATTCTGCTTAAGACCTCATTCAAAACTGATGCAAAAATAAGCCTGCTCACAGAGTCGCCCTCTTACAATCTAGAGTGCGGTAAAGGAGCGACATAAGCATTTACTTTGCAGAAGACAACACTTATCATAACTCTGTATAACCAAATTGTGGAGGCTGCCTCAGAATAAGCGGCTCGTGGGAAAAATACTACGCTACACTAAC
The DNA here is from genome assembly GCA_964386655.1 of uncultured Candidatus Bathyarchaeia archaeon. Taxonomy (GTDB): domain Archaea; phylum Thermoproteota; class Bathyarchaeia; order Bathyarchaeales; family Bathyarchaeaceae; genus DATETJ01. The sequence continues at coordinate 2,975 of CAYLSJ010000083.1, forward strand.
GCAATTACCTGACAGATTTAAGCAGCCGGCTTCATTCATCGTCGACGTAGTGCCCAAGTTCAAGAAAAGTGGAATCACAAGCGTTCTTGATCTAGGATGCGGGGCAGGAAGACACAGTATTTACCTTGCTAAGAAAGGTTTTGATGTCGTAGGAGTTGACTCCTCACTAAGTGCATTGAAATTGGCAAACAAATGGGTCATAGCTGAAAACCTCAAAAATGCAGTGTTTACTCAGGCAACCATGACCGATATACCATTCCGAGACCGTCAATTCGACAGTGTAATCAGCGTCAGCGTGATCCATCATGCTTTGAAACGAGACATCGTGAAAACCATGAATGAGATTCATAGAATCATCAAGGAGAACGGCTTCTTCTTAGCTAACCTAGCCTCAGCCTTTGACCCCAGATACGCCACTGGCGAGAAAGTGGAAACTCGAACTTACAGAAGCCTTGAATCCTACGAGGATAAACGATTCGAGGAACTGCACCACTTTTTCACAGAACGTGAAATCCACCGGCTTCTGTCTTGTTTTCGCCGAGTAGAAGTGGTACGCATGAAAGACAAGCCCCATTATTGGAAGGTAACAGCCATCAAGTAGTCAACAGACCGTCCACAACAATATTCTAGGCTTTCTTCACGTTGTCCTTGATGGTTTGTGGTATGGTTCCCGTTGTTTCACTGCTGTGATAAACAGTTCTTTCAATTCTTCGTCAGTGGCGCCTTTTCGTAGGGAAGTCAAAATATCTACCAGGTTGTCGTTTACCATGAGGCATGGTTTAAGTTTGCCGTCGCTGGTTAAACGTAAACGTGTGCATCGAGCACAGAACTCTGTGTTCTCTATTGGATGGACCACTTCAACCTTGACGCTTGGCAACGTGTAAACATGTCTGTTTTGCATGTCGCCTCTTGTAGAGACCTCCACCGCCTGCTTCTTCAACTCTTGTTCCAAGCCGTTCAGAGAGAAGAAGTGCTCACGGTAGTAGTCGTCCTTGATGTTGACTGGCTCCAGCTCAATTAATTGTAGAATGGTGTGGCTTTTTCTGGCAAACTCGATCATCTCAGAAATACCATCTGTGTTAACGCTGCGCAAAACCAACATGTTCAACTTCACAGGGTTCAAGCCAACCTCTACTGTTGCTTCGACGCCTTTCAATGCTTCATCGAGGTTGCCGCCGCATACCGTTGAGTATATTTTCGGGTCCAGAGAGGGAAGGCTAATGTTGATTCTGTTCAGACCAGCCTCTTTGAGAGGTTTAGCCAAGGTGGAAAGGTGAGTTCCATTAGTTGTCATGGACAAATCGTGCAAACCTGAAATGCCTGCTAAACCGTGCACAATCTCTACTATGTCTGTGCGTAACAGTGGCTCTCCGCCTGTCAGTTTTATACGATTCATGCCCAACGATACAGCGATGCGAGCTATTTTCACAACTTCTTCCAAGGTCATCTCGGGCAGATTTAGGCCTGGAATCTGACCTTCACGGTGGCAGTAGACGCATCGCAGGTTGCAGCGCTGAGTTAGAGATATTCGAAAGTTGAGCGTAGGTCGCCCGCACTTGTCGTAGAGCAATTTTTTGCCTCTTAGGTTCCACGGGCGTGGAGAACAATATGCGCTGTTTCGGGCAATATAAGTCTTTCAAGACATAGTCTAACAGCGTGCGGAGAGCCTGGTAGAGAGAAAATTGCTTTGCCTTTAGCAACTCCTCCAACTGCTCTGCTCATAACTGCAGCTGACCCTATCTCCTGGTAGGTTAGGTGTCGGAAAACCTCGCCGAAACCAGGCAACTGTTTCTCCAGTAGAGGCTCAGCTGCTTCTATCGTGACGTCTGCAGGGGTGATTCCTGTTCCGCCGCAGGTTATTATTGCATCTATTTTAGGGGAATCTAGTGCTTGACGTATGGTTTTTTGTATCATGTCTTTGTCATCGGTTATGAGCTGCTGCATAGCTACAGTGTGCCCGTGGTTTTGCAGAGTTTTGATAATCAGGTCAGCTGATTCATCTGTGATTTGCTTTCCAGCTTTTGAATCTCTGTATCGGCTTGTGCTTATTGTGATGACTGCGAAGTTGAGGCGTTTAGGTGCTTTTTCCTTGTGTTTCTTGGATGTTTCAGCCAAGTCTTGACTTCCCGTTTTATTCTTGCTTAATCTTTCGCACTACGTGGATGTCTGTGATGGCTGTGTGTGGATATTGTCCTTTGGCGTTTTTTTCATACTGCTTAGTCATGTCCCATATTGTTAACAATGCGGCTGAGACTGCTGCGAGGGCTTCCATTTCTACGCCTGTCTGGGCCTTTGTCTTAACAACTGCTTCAGCTTCCACGGTTGAGTTGTTTGACACTCGAAGCTTGATGTCTACGCTTGTTAATGGTAGAGGATGACAGAGAGGAACGAGCGAACTTGTGTTCTTTGCAGCTAAGATTCCTGCGATTTGGGCGGTGTTGAAGGGGTCGCCCTTTTCGATTTTTCCTTGTTTTATTCGGTGGATGGTTTCTGGTTTCAGTTTGATTCGTCCTTTTGCCATAGCCTCCCTTTGGACTTCGGGTTTGGCTGTTATGTCAACCATCGACATGTTTGATCCATCTCTTATTGTTCCCATTCTTCGATTAATTCTTTGATGTTTTTGGCTCTGGGGTTGTCGTTGTTGAATCTGAATATGCGTATTCTTCCGAAGTTTTTGTGTCTCACTATGCCTGAGGTTTCTAATACTTGTAGGTGCTGGTTTGTTGTTGTGTAGTTGAGTTTGGCGCGGCGGGCGATTTCGGAGATGTTGAGTTCGCCTATTTCTACTAGGATTTTGAGGATTTTCACTCTGCCTTTCGAAGAGAATACGGTTTCAATAGACATAGGCTGTGGTTTCACGCTCCGAGTGATTTGCGTAGTTCGGTTTCGAGTTCTGCAGCTGAGATTTTTGGCAGGCTTATCAACGTGGT
>CAYLSJ010000084.1:0-5823 GCA_964386655.1 uncultured Candidatus Bathyarchaeia archaeon
TTCTCGATTTCCTTCTGCTGTTTAACCTGCGATGAATCTGACAGCCAAATGTATTTCTCCTTGCCCACAAGTCTATCGTCCCATTTGGCTATCCACATGTAATCTGGTTGCCAGACAATTTCCTTCCAGTTGCCTGATGGTCGAGGCGCATCTGGCGACAGGTTCAGGATGATGTCGCTTTCGCCAACGTATGGTTTCCATCGTCCACGCATTGGATGCTCGCCACGTCCCATAAAAATCGAAGGCGGCTCTACTGTGTAGTTGCCAACTTCAGTGCGGATGCCATCGATGAGTGCATAGGCATATTTCTCCTTGTTAGCTTGTCTCAACGCCTTACGTTCTAGGGCTTGCTGCTTTTTCTCTTCCTTCGACATGGCTTCTTTTTTCTGCTTCTCTTTTTCGACGAAGTTTATGATTTCTGTGAAATCCACTTGTTCAGGCGTAAGCGGCTTGTCATTCCTTCCCATTGCTTTCGAGAAGTCTGAAAAGAAGTTCTTAATGAAAACAGGGTCTTTCACGTAGTCTGTTCCAAGCTTCTTGACCCATGCGACTGCCATTTCTTCCTGAAGTGGTGATAGAGCTATGTGAGCCTCACCGATCTTGATGTGAAAGCCCTTAGGCTCGTATCGTTTGGGTATGAGGACCCCCGAATGGATCAGTTGCTTCATCGCTCGTTAACCTATGCAGTTGTCTTGCTTGTTCACGATTTTCAGAAGAGAAGGTATGCCTTATCTAAATATCTTATGCTCTGAAAATCCATAGGAGAGAAATCCTTTATACTCATAGCCATGTTGTTCGATTATCAAAACGAACTGCATTCGGGGAAATCAGTCATGGATGGTCAATTGAGAGAGATAGAATTGAAGAAGATTCGTCCCAACCGACTCAATCCACGGCTTGAAATCAACATTATTCGGTTGAATGATTTGGCTGACAGTATTAGGCAAGTGGGCTTACTTGAACCCTTGATAGTGCGTCCTGTTGATGACGGATACGAGGTTGTCGTAGGCGAGCGCCGCTATCGTGCCTCACAGCAGGTAGGGTTGAAAACTGTTCCAGTTGTAGTTAGGCGCTATTCAGATGAAGAAGTCATTGAACTGAACCTTGTGGAAAACATTCAAAGAGAAGACCTGAGCGCTGTAGAGAAGGGCAATTGCTGCAAAATCCTTCTAGAGAAGTACCCGGAAAAATTCAGCAATGCACAAGCGCTGGCAAATCGGCTAGGTCTTTCAACTGCTACCATAAAGACATGGCTTCAATTGACAAAAGCGCCTCAGGAAATTCAGAAGATGGTTGCTCCTGTACAGGTGGAAAGAAGAGGCACGCCAGAAGGAAAAATAGATTATACCACAGCTCGAACAATAGTTCGGCAGATACTTGAACCAGAGAGACAGGTCGAGTTGGGGCAGAGGCTTGCGAGCGAAGGGGTGTCGCAGAAGCTTGCCCGAAGAGTCATAGAGGAAGCGGCAAAGTCTCCTGACAGAAAGGTGGAAGAAATCCTGTCAGAAATCAAGGCTGAACCATTAGAGCTTTTCTTCGAGCCCGCGGACATTGAGCCTATTCTTGGAGGAGCGAAAATGCAGACTGTGAGCCGCAGCGCACCTGACCCAAAAATAAAGACAGACTCAACTGTTCACGCTAGCATTTATGTTCCGCACTTCGCTGATCTGCGCATTGTTTCTGTTGAAAGAAAGAGGCTTAGGTTTTTCGATGCGGAAGACGCTAGAAGAGAAGGACATCCAAGTCTCGCTGAATTCAAGAGAGCTTGGAAGAAGAAGCATGGAGAATGGGATGAAAACGAGCTAGTACACATCATTCGTTTCGAGAAGATATCTAAGGCTTAGCGAATCTGAAAAACACTCTTCCGTCGGGCAATTCGACTATCTTGAGACGAAGCTTGTCCCCTATTCTCAGCTGGTTGTATTTGGCGTTGTCTATGCGACTTGATATAGTCAAGCCATGAATCTTGACCATGCCTACGCAGAGGGGCACGTCTTGGACGAATCCTAATGGTGCGCCGATTCGCACTTCCGTAAACGCGTAGAGTTCACCTTCAGTGCCCAAGTCAACCCATTCATGCTCAGTTGATAGGCAGATGGGGCACAGGATTCTAGGCGGCCATAAAAGCTGTCCACATTTCTTACATTTTGTGGTTGTCAACTGCCCTTGCCTCAAGTTCTGGAAGAATTGGCTGATCTCTGTAAATTTGACGTCCTCGAGCGGATAGAAATCCAGCATGAAAGGTAGTTTTACTGTTTCAGGTCGACCTATCTTCTCAGTCTCTACTTTATCCATGATTTATGCCTCCTCAGTCATTTCGAATAGACGAGAATGCTGTGCACATTGGCTGGTCCGCTAAGGTTGTGTGCGATAGCCACGTCAGCATTGGGCACGCACCTTCCGCTGGGCACTTCTCCTCTGAACTGCTGCATGATGTCGATAGCCTGCAATATAGCTGTGGCTCCGAGAGGATGCCCGCAGCCGAGCAACCCGCCTCTTGGGTTCACTGCAATCTTGCCGCCGATGTAAGATTGTCCATCTTCGATGAACTTGCCGCCTTTCCCCTTCTCACACCAGCCCAACGCTTCATATTCCATGATTTCACTTATGGTGAAGCAATCGTGAAGTTCCGCAATGTCGATGTCATCCACGGTGATATGCGCGGTTTGAAAAGCTTCTTTGGCAGCGATTTTCAAGGGAACCCACTCTGTTAAGCTTGCCAAATTGTTAACGTTGTTGCCTATGCTTGCTTGCCCACTTCCAACCAGATACATAGGAGTGTCCGTGTACTTCTTCGCTTCTTCAGCTGGAACGAGCACAACGCCTGCAGCACCATCAGTTATGCCACTACAGTCGAGCAGCTTCAAAGGAGGCGCCACAACCAGCGACTTTAACACGTCTTCAATAGTCACCTCTTTCGGAAACTGCGCCAATGGATTAAGCGCGGAATACTTGTGATTCTTGACGCAGACCTTAGCCATCTGCTCCTCAGTGGTGCCAAACTCGTGCATGTGCCTCTGAGCAGTCATGGCGAAAAAAGGCGGCGCAGACAAGGCATTGACACCGTCCCACTCACGATCAAGGACACAGCTCATATTGGTCTGAGCTTCAGCCATGTCAGGCATGTACATCTTCTCCGCGCCAAAGGCAACGGCAACATCAGACAAGCCACTGGCAACACAAGCCCAAGCATAACGAATCGCAGCTTGACCAGAAGCACACATTAGCTCAGTTCGAGCCAAGACTTTTCTAGGTGTGATGCCCAGGCACTCTGCAACCATCGGGGCAACATGCGACACGAAAGCAAACCGACCGGGATCAGCAGCGCCGACGAAGAGGCTGTCCACATCCTTCGGGGACAGGTTGGGGATGTTTTCAAACATGGCTTTCCCAGCCTCTTGAACCAGTCCACGCCACGTAGCCTCACGTTTGCCACAGCGCGTTGCTCCACCACTCACGACTGCAACCTTTCGCATGCAATGACACCGTTCAAATTCATGTAAGGTAGATTCTCGACCTAGAGAACTAGTGATAATGCCACAAAGCCTATATTAACTATGACACCGAATCAGCCAAATCGTTTACTGTATTAAGATTGCGTAGCAAGCTTCGTCGTAATACTTTCCATCTATTTTCACACGCTTGGTTCTGATTCCCTCAAATTTGAATCCAGTCTTTTCTAATAACCGTCTCATAGCACTATTATGACTCAAAGTGTCTGCTTCAAGCCGCTCGAATCTTCGAGCCTTAGCCAGACCCATACATGACTTCAGAAGCTCTGCGCCAATCCCCCTTCTCTGAAAATCAGGATGAACAGCAATACCGATTTCACCAACATGCGACATCTCTCCAATTTCTCCTTCCAGTCTATGGATTCCAGCAAAACCGACCACACGACCGTCAAGTTGAGCCACGAGGAGTTCATTTCCTGTTTCAAGGTTTTCAATCGATTTCTTGAAGGCGACGAATGCCTTATCCACATTGCCTCCAAAAGCAGGAATATCCCACTTGCTTACCTCGGGATCCTCTTCGATCTCAGCGACTGCTCGGATGGCTTCATCTGTCAATTTCTGCTTCCTCGTATTGATGATTTCTAGAGTCACTTAGTTCTTCACCAAAGAAGTAGAGTCTCTTTTACACAATTAACATCGAGGAGGCTAATAAAGAAGAAAGAAGCTTGAGCGTAGACTTCGTGTTGCGCTCCAGTGGCTATTTTCCTTTGTACTGTGGTTTCCTTTTTTCCAGAAAGGCCGCTACGCCCTCGTTGAAGTCTTCTGTGGAGGCGACTAGTCCAAAGGCTTCTGCTTCTTGGTGTAAGCCAGCTTCTGGATGTGTGTCAGTGCTGTCATTTATGAGCTTCTTACAGAACTTGAGAGCAATGGGCGGTTTGCCCACGAGTTCAGCTGCTAGCTCCTTAGCTTTAGCCATTAACTGGTCCGCAGGCACAACCATGTTAACCAAGCCTAATCGTTCGGCTGTTTTGGCGTCGATGCGCTTGCCTGTGAAAATCATTTCTTTAGCTATACCCTTGCCCACCAGTCTGGGTAGCCGTTGTGTTCCACCCCAGCCAGGTATGAGACCTACGTTTATCTCAGGCTGTCCAATCTGGGCGGTTTCTGAGGCTACTCGAATGTCACATGCCATGGCTAGTTCAATGCCGCCGCCTAATGCATAACCATTGACAGCTGCTATGACTGGTTTGCCGCAAGTTTCTATTTGCGTTGTGAGGCTTTGTCCTGCTCTTGAAAGCTCTGCTCCTTTAACAGGGCTGGCGCCTTTCATCATTCTTAGGTCTGCTCCAGCTGAGAAGGCGCGGTCTCCGGCGCCTGTGATGATTATGACTCGTATGTTTTCGTCTTTTTCTGCGTCTTCCACTCGTGTCATGATTTCTTTTATGGTTTCTTGGTTGAGCGCGTTCAATGCGTCTGGGCGATTGATAGTGATTGTGGCTACGCCTTCAGCTTTCTCGTAAAGCGTGTTCTTAAATTCCATCATTTTGAGCATCTTCCTCCTATTTTTTCCAGTCGTAGAACCCCTTTCCTGTTTTCCTGCCTAAAAGCCCTGCTCTCACCATCTGTCTCAAGAGCGGGCTGGCTTGATATTTTGGGTCAAGTTCCTTCACCATGACTTCGGTGATGGCTAGAGTTGTGTCCAAGCCGACGTAGTCTAGTAGGGTTAAGGGTCCCATTGGCCAGTTTAAGCCGAGTTTTATGGCTTTGTCTATGTCTTCAGGTGTGGCTACGTCTTCGTTGACAAGTCCAATTGCTTCGTTTAGGGCTGGGATGAGTATGCGGTTGACCACGAAGCCTGCTACGTCTTTTTTGACTACAACTGGCTCTTTGCCCATTCTGTTGGTGACTTCAACTATGGCTGTTAGGGTTTCGTCGCTTGTTTTGGCGCCTCTTATTATCTCGATTAGTTTCATGAGTTGAGGTGGATTGAAGAAGTGCATGCCAGCGAATTTTTCAGGTCTCTTCGTGGCTGAGGCTAATTCACTTATGCTTATGGACGATGTGTTTGAAGCGATTATGGCGTCGGGCTTAGCAAGTGAGTCGGCTTCAGCTAGCACCTTCTTTTTGAGGTCTGGGTTTTCTGTTACTGCCTCTATGATTAGGTCGGCGTTTGAAACAGCTTCTCTCAAGTCTAGTGTGGGGTGGATTCGGCTCAGCACTTCGTTTATCTGAGCTTCGGTCATCTCGCCCTTTTTCACAAAGCGTTGCAGGCTGTCGTTTATCATCTTCATCCCGTTGTCAATGAACTCCTGCTTTATGTCGCGCATGTAAACCTCGTATTTGGCTGTTTGAGCTGCAACTTGTGCGATGC
>CAYLSJ010000085.1:0-5802 GCA_964386655.1 uncultured Candidatus Bathyarchaeia archaeon
AATGGCTGCCTTATTTTCCCTGATTCATGATCATTGAAATAGACGGCGCTTGAACCGGGGTTAAAGACCACATTGTTGCCGCCGATTTCCAGACTATTCTTTCCACCGCGGTGATACAACTTTATTATCTGGTGTGTTTTGCCTAAGCACTCTTTTACAAGATGCTCCGGGATGTGCGCGGTCTTTCTGTCCAGCTCAACCTGACATCCTGAGCTCTTTAGCAGATTCAGAGCTTCATTGTTCTTGACTATGACGCCTGTCTTCTCCAAGATTCTCAATGAAGCATCGTGTATGTTCTCAATATTGTCATCAGTGAGGAGACGCAACATCGGTCTCTCAGCAGATCCTGCTTTTGGCATAATGCATCCCTTTAATCATTGATTATTTGTGGCAAGCCACTATTTTCAGGTCTGTACTTAAGACTTCCTTATGCTGAATGGAACTGGTTTCGCCCTTTTGATTCAAGCCTTGTTATTTTGCGATTCACCAACTGACATAGAGGACGCTGTCAGGTCTCGCATGATAGCTGCCTTGGTCTTGAACTTCGTGTCAAGCGTTTGCGGTTTAGTTTGCGAGGTTCTCATTTTGTCTTCTTGAAGACTTCCGACATGAAAGCATCAAGTTCTTTCTCGACGTCAGTTGGCAACGATTTTGGAACGTATTCTTTCAGTGTCTTGTCGACGTATTCCCTCGCTCTTTCTAGAGTGTTTTTGGATCCTGTTCTTTCCCACTGTGATTTGCTCATTTTGTCAATTATGGCTGAAGGAATGTGCTCCTCGATTGGGAACCAATCGATAGTGTGTTTCTGAGCTAGGAAGTGCCCGTCTTGCCCGATCTTCTTAATCAAGTCGTATGCGAGTGTCTGCTCGTTTACATGGATTTCTTTAGCCAATCTGAGTGCCATGCCGCAAATCTCATTGTCGATAGCAAGCTTTTCAAAGCTTTGACAATTCTCAAATGCTAGCATTCCTGGTCCCGTAATGCAGTTGATTCCAGCTAATGTTCCCAAGACTATGCCGTTGGTTGATTCGATTCCTGTTTGTGCGTCAACGGTCTTTGTTTCGCTCATTCCTAGGTAGGCGCCTGATGGCATCTTGTAGAATTTGGCTATTTGAGAATAGGCAATTGAGAGCATGCAGACTTCAATATTTCCAACGCATTGAGTCCCGTACCGCATGTCGATGACCGACGGAGAACCGCTGTACATGACTGGCAGTCCCGGCTTTACAAGCTGGGCCATTACAAGTCCAGACAGGAATTCTGCATTGTGTTGCACCAGAAAACCAGCCAACGTCATAGGTGCAGTGGAACCTAGCTGTGGTGCCGGTATGATTTCTATTGGCATGTTAGATTTTGCAGCGTCAATCAGGTTCTGCGACGTTATCTTGCTCCATTTCAGCGGAGGCGAAGGGCAAACATCCATCAGGAAGGGGGGTCTTTTTACGAGAGTTGATTCGTCTCCTAGGGCTATTGTCAACATTTTCTCCATGTCGTGAAGTCCTTCGATTGTGAAAGAGCCGGCGATCACCGGTTTTGCCGAGTTCTTCAGGATTATGTATAGACGATATCTGTCGGCTATGATGCTAGGTACATCTGTGACAAGCATTGCGGTACTCTGAGCATGGATGTGTTCTAATGCGTCACATAATCTCACAAAGTCGGCGAAATCCTCGGATAACGGCTTTCTCATCTGCATCGTTTCCCGGTCCAACATGTACACTGCTGTTGAACCAGGATTGAAGTACACGTTGGCTCCACCGAATTGAAGACGGTGTTTGCCGTCGAACGAGTATAGACTGAAGTCCCTGGGAGTCTTTCGCAAGGACTCCTTGACTAGCGCCTCTGGAATGCGCGCTACTTGTGTTTTGAAGTCTACTTGCGCGCTTCCTTCATGCAGTATCCTAAGAGCTTCTTCATTGTCTACCTTGACGCCAATATTCCTCAACACACGCAGCGAAGTCTCGTGGATTGTCGCAATTTCATCGCGAGAGAGAAGCTGCAGCAAACTCTTACCCAACAAATCCTCACCTCGTTTTATGACGTAGCACTTTGCCTGGAAGAATGCCTTTATGTTTGCCTTTCGCCACAACTACTTGGCCGTTGACCAGCACGTATTCAATTCCTTCAGGGTATTTGTGGGGATAGTTGAGTAGCGGGAAGCTGTAAGGAAAACGACAAGTTGCTCTATCTCTGATTATGTGAGGGTCGAAAACAACGATATCTGCCCACATGCCCTCTCTTATTAGGCCCCGATCGAGCAGACAGAGTTTCTGAGCAGGAAAAGACGTCATCTTTCTGACCGCTTCTTGAAGAGTCAAGATCTTCTCTTCCCTAACGAATCTCTCGAGAATATACGGATACTCTCCATAACTGCATGGACAATACCCGGAGATCTTGCCCAGAACTCCATAAGGTGCAACCGCAGCACCGTCGCTGCAGAACATCATAATGGGATGTTTCATAACGGCGCGAACATCATCTTCATCGATGTAGTTGAAGATTGCGCTCGTGTCGCCTTCTTCTTCAATCAGAACGTCAAAGTAGGCGTCGAAGCGATCAACCTTCCTCAGCCTAGCGATTTGTTCAAAACTCTTACCAATCAACTGCTTGTTTTTCCTAGCCTTGAACAGGAAAACCCTGTCCCAACGCCCATGTTTAACGAGACCACAATAGCCAGGACCAGGGAGCCTGTCTTCAACTATCTCACGTCGAATTCTCGCTCTGATCTTTGGGTCCTTCAGTCGCTTCACGATCTTCTTCAGCCCTCCAGCTTGTGCCCATTGCGGAAGAACACTACTTGACTGCGGACCTAGGTCCGTGTGAGCGTCGTTGTCAATGGTGAGTTCTACGCCGCGCGCTCTAGCATCTTCATAGAGTTCGGACATTTCCTTGAATTTTCCATGTCCCCCATATTTTGGACAATTGTGAGATACCTGTACGGGTACGCCTGCTTTTTCTCCGATTTGTATGGCTTCTTTCAGGGCGTCCACAATCGTCTCCCTCTCGCCTCTTGTGTGAGACGCGTAGAAGCCTCCGTACTTGGCAACCACTTTGCACAAGTCTATTAATTCAGAGGTTTTTGCGAAGCAACCTGGCAGGTACACCAGTCCAGTAGAGAGGCCAAAGGCTCCTTCTCTCATGGACTGCGCCACAAGGAGCTTCATCTCTTCCATTTCCTTTCTCGTTGGTGTCCTACTTTCTACTCCCATAACAGCTGTTCTCACGGCGCCGTGACCGACAAGTGAGGCAACGTTCAACGAGACTCCTTGTTCTTCTAAGCAGCCGAGGTAATCAGCGAAGGATCGCCAATTCCACTTCACAGCCTTGGCTTCAAGTCCCCACTCATCCTTGAGAAATCGCAGTGTCTCTTTTCTAGCAGGCGCAGGGCTTGTTCCACAATTGCCGATGACTTCGGTTGTCACTCCTTGTCTGATTTTGCTTTCAGCTCGCGGGTTAATCAGCAACGAAAGATCTGAATGCGCATGAATGTCTATGAAACCTGGAGCAACAACCAACCCATGAGCATCTATCATCTTTTCAGCCCTGGCATTAACCAGCTTCCCGACTTCAGCTATTCTCCCATTAGAAATTCCTACATCAGCTTTAAACCACGGGTTTCCAGTTCCGTCAACTATGATCCCATTAGTAATAAGAGTTTCAAGAGTCACCGAGACGCCTCGCTTGTTATCAACTTACATTCCTTAAAGATTTTTAAGGTCTTTTCAATAATTGCAGAAAGGATTAACATGGTCAACTTTGAGAAAGTGAGTAAATACATTGATGCACACCTAAAGCAGCACGTAGTCAAGGTGCAAGAGTTCTTGCGTCAGCCCAGTGTGTCCGCTGAAAATTATGGCATCAGAGAATGTGCTGAACTTCTGAGAAGTTATTTGAAATATTTGGGCTGCACAGATGCAAGACTGATAGAAACAGGCAGTTTTCCCGTCGTTTACGGTGAATACAACGCTCAAGCTGAGAAAACCTTGCTCATTTACATGATGTACGACACTCAACCCTTTGCAGGTGAAGAATGGTCAAGTCCGCCTTTAGAAGCAAAACTTGTCGACATTGAACCGTTTGGCAAATGTGTCGTCGCCAGAGGCGCTACAAACAGCAAGGGTCCGCTTGTGGCTTTCCTTAACACCTTAGAATCCATATTGGCTACGGGAGAAGAGATTCCGGTTAATCTGAAGTTTGTGGCCCAAGGCGACGAAGAACTGGGAAGCACGGATTTTTCCAGATTCGTTGAAGAACACAAGGAAATGCTGGGTAAGGCTGACGCGCTGTTTGGGCCTGAAGCTAGCCAAGACGAGAAAGGCAAAGTGCTGTTGGGACTTGGATGGAAGGGCATAGAATACGTTGAACTGGAATGCAGCGGTAAGTCATGGGGAAGAGGACCAACCGAATTTGATATACACAGCAGCGACAAGTCGTGGGTTGACAGTCCGGCTTGGAGGATGATTCATGCTTTGGCATCTATGACTTCCAAAGACGGCAATGAAATCCTCATCGACGGATGGTACGAAAACGTGAAACCACCATCAAAAGAAGACCTCGAACTAATAGACAACCTAGCAAAGACGATGGACGAAGAGACAGTGAAGCACGAGATGAAGGTAGACCGATTCATGAACGATCTACATGGAAAGGATCTGCTTCTGCAATACCTTTACTCGACAACTTTGAACATTGATGGCATTTGGGGTGGATACACAGGTCTTGGGTCCAAGACTGTTCTTCCTCACAAAGTCACTGTCAAGCTTGACACGCGGCTTGTTCCAGATCAGCATTCATCTGAAATCATCCCGAGAATCCGTAAGCATCTTGACAAACACGGCTACAGTGACATCTCAGTCAAATCGCTGGATCCTTACGAATGGTCAAAGACAAGCGTGAAAGAACCGATCGCCCAAGCCATAATTCAAGCGTACCGAAAGCTGGGATACGAGCCTGAGATATGGCCGCACACCGCTTCAAGCGTCCCATATCACATGTTCAGCCGAGGTCCTCTCTATTTGCCGTTTTGCGACGGGGGACTCGGGCATGGCGGAAGAGCCCACGCGCCAGACGAGTATTTCGTAATCGAAGGAAACAAGAAAGTCGCTGGACTTGCCGGCTGCGAAAAATCCTACGTCGCCATTCTCGACGCCTTCGCAAACTACACGCCCGATGAACGGAGAAAGTAACAGCCAACTTATACTCTATTGTCTGTAATAGCCCTTGCAGCTTTCTCAACGGCATCAAAGGTTGCTTGCAGATCAGATTTTGTGTGAGCTAACGATGTATAATAAGTGCGTCCGGGTCTAACATACACACCATTGTTGATCAACTCCAAATCGAAATGTACGCGTTTCTGGGAGTCTGCCCTCGCGATGCCTCTGTAATCTTTGACCTCTTCGGAAGTGAAAAGGCACTGGAACATCGAGGCTAATCCTATCACTTGGGCTTCGATCCCGTTGTCTTCAAACGTTGCTCTCATGCATTTCTTGACTTCATCGGCAATCCTGTTGATGTGCTCATAGGTTCTTGGTTTCTTCAGAACCTCTAATGTTGCTAATCCAGCTGCCAGAACGGTTGGGCACCCGTTAAAGGTTCCGCTGTGAAAAACTCGGTCAAAAGGAGACTTGGCGCCCACCGGAGACACATGCTCCATGATTTCAGGCTTGCCAGCGAACACACCGACGGGAAGACCGCCTCCAATGATTTTTCCAAGCGCAACCATATCCGGAGTGACTCCGAAATACTTTTGCGCTCCACCAAGACCCAGTCTGAAACCGGTCATGATTTCATCAAAAATCAAGA
>CAYLSJ010000086.1:0-5778 GCA_964386655.1 uncultured Candidatus Bathyarchaeia archaeon
GAACCAGCAACATACCCAAAGCGCACCACAAACTATGTTAAACCGCACCACAAACTATGCAGAAGCGCACCACAAAGCGAAAGTAAACAGCCCAAGAAACACCAATCAAAACAGCAAACAGCGCTCAAAACGCAAACAGAAAAGTAGAACTTTCACACACAAAAAATTTTTCCACAATCATACTACCCGTATCCACACTCATTTACGAACATAAACACCATCAAACCACCCAAACCACCCAAACATAAACAAAAGAATAAAAGCCAACCAATCAACACACATCACACCCAAACGGGCCGGTAGTTCAGCCTGGCATGAACGCCTGATTCGCAATCAGGAAGCCGCGGGTCCAAATCCCGCCCGGTCCACCTTGGCTCAGCCAGCAAGACCATTCCATTGTGAAGAGTCGTGAAGGCAACTCTTATCTATACCCATCCTACTGAGGCTCTACAACTAAACACGGAAGCATCAACATGAATTCAGCGGCGACCAGACGCACATCACTGGAGCGATTCCGACTCAAAAAAGCACTAAACACCCTAAGCAAAAAAGAAGGACGCGGAACCGAACTCGTCTCTCTATTTGTTCCACCAGGTAAGCAAATCCCTGAAGTAATGACCATGCTAAGACAAGAATACGGAACGGCCTCCAACATCAAATCCGACACCACACGAAAAAACGTCCAAGACGCCATCACCAAAGTAACGCAGCGACTGAAACTCTTCAAAGAACTGCCCAAGAACGGGTTAGTAATATTCTCAGGCGCCATCCCCCAAAACGGACTAGGAAGCGAACGCCTAGAAACCTACGTCATAACACCACCTAAACCCATCAACGTATACCTTTATCGCTGCGACCCCAAATTTCACACTGAATATTTGGAAGAGCAGCTGAAAGAGGAAGAATCCTACGGCATCATGGTCATAGACTCCACCGAAACCACAATAGCCACACTTGAAGGCAGCCGCCTACGAATAATCCGCGAAGAAACATCAGGCGTCCCTGGAAAACACCGAGCTGGAGGACAATCAGCAAGACGATTTGAAAGACTACGCGAAGCAAACCTACTTGCCTACTTCAAACGGGTTGGAAACCACGCCAACGACATCTTCTTATCAGTACCAAACCTCAAAGGCTTGATCATAGGCGGCCCAGGCCCAACTAAATATGATTTCCAGAAGGGCGATTTCCTAAACTACCTGCTGAAACAGAAGGTCGTGGACACGGTTGACACAGCCTACACCGGAGAGCAAGGCGTTGAGGAAGTCGTGGACCGTGCGCCAGAAATCCTCAAACGAGTCCGCTACGTTGAAGAAAAGAGAGTTGTGCAGGATTTTCTCTACCACATTGGACATGACACTGGCTTAGCTTCCTATGGTCAAGACGAGGTAAGAAAAGCCTTGGAAGCTGGCGCAGTTCAGACATTGTTGCTCTCTGAAGGACTGAACACAGTGAGAGTCATGGTCAAGTGTAATGCATGCGGCTTCGAACGACAAGAAACGATGAGGGAAAGTGCACTTTCACCCTTTGAACAAAGCTTGATTGGGCAACCTTGTCCTAACTGTAAGGCTCCATCTCTCTCCATAGCTGAGACCCAAGATATAATCGATGACTTCGCCGAATTAGCTGAGCAGGTTGGCGCAGAGGTGGAGATAATATCGACAGAATCTGAGGAGGGGCAGATGCTAAGAAACTCGTTCGGCGGAATCGCAGCCATTCTCAGATTCAAGCTCTCAGCCTAAGGACCATTAATGTGGCTGGAGGCTACTAGCCTTAATGTGCAAGAGAAATGCATTGACTTTGTTCTCATTGTGTTCACTATTCTGCTATTCTCTGGATTCAGCCCACGCTTAATGGCAAATGACACTCTGGTATCATTAGCAACTTAACTAATTTGGGAACACTTATTCATAATGTTTAAATCCATGCCTGATAGATGCGATTCTTGGTAGCGAGGCTATAGAGTTGAACGCCTACCAAGTCGATTAAGCCTGGCGCAAATTCTTTTAGGTGCATTAGCCCACACTTCTCAAGCCAGGCCGCTGCCAATCATTGTTTATGTGATAAAGAGGCATAGAAATGACAGAACACATTAACAAGCAAGCATATAAACCAAAGGTAAGGGCGTCAAGATGGGACATCAAACGTGAAGAAGAACAGACCAAGCTCTGGGAGAATCAAGGCGTTTATCGATTCAGTAAGACCTCAAAGAAGCTGCTGTTCTCAATTGACACGCCTCCACCTTACGCATCTGGACCATGGCATGTAGCTAACGCAGCACACTATGCCCAAATAGACATGATTGCACGCTACTTCCGCATGAACAACTACGAAGTGTTATTTCCTCTAGGCATCGACCGAAATGGTCTACCCGTTGAAGTTGAAGTGGAAAAAGAACTGAAAATCCATGCCTACAATATTCCAAGAGAAGAATTCATAAGACTCTGCTCCAACTTCCTCGATGAAGTCGAAGCTCAGATCATACAAATCGCCCGCAGAATGGGCATGAGCTGCGACTTCTCCAACCACTACTGCACTGACAGCTCCGAATATCGCAAGACCACCCAAGCAACCTTCATTGAAATGTGGAATCGCGGCCTAGTGCATGAGGACAAGCGCCCGACAAGCTGGTGTCCAGTATGCCGTACCACTGTTGCTGACGCTGAAATAGACTATGCAGAGGTTCCAACCAGCCTAAACTACATCAAGTTCACTGTTAAGGAAACAGACGAATCTATCATAATCGCCACTACCAGGCCTGAACTTCTTTGCACCTGCTCCATGGTTCTCTATAATCCAGACGATTCACGATACACTCATCTCAGCGGTAAAACCGCTATTGTACCCATATTCAAGCAGGAAGTGCCCATTAAAGCTCACAGTTCTGCGAAGCCAGAATTTGGGACAGGTTTGATGATGGCTTGTTCTTATGGTGACTATGCTGACCTTCGCCTTTTCAGAGAGCTCAACCTCAAAGGAGTCATCGCGATTGATCAAGCCGGTCGAATGAATGACGTTGCAGGACCTTACAAGGGCTTGATGGTTGAAGAGGCTAGGCGAAAGATAATCCAAGACCTGCTGAATGATGGCCTAGTTTCCAAGCAAGAGAAGATCGTTCATCGCACGCCAATCTGCTGGAGATCAGAAGATCCAATTGAACTGATTGAGATGCCTGAATACTATCTCAAACAACTTGAGTATTTAGATGACATCAGACGCCTTGCAGACCAAATGCGCTTCTACCCAAAGGAATCTAGGCAAATACTCATGAACTGGATTGACTCGCTCACGATTGACTGGCCGATCAGCCGTAGGCGTTTTTACGGGACAGAAATCCCGATATGGTACTGTAAAAGATGTGGCAAGCCGCATGTACCTCATCCTGGGAAATATTATCAGCCTTGGAGGGAAGAAGCGCCTTTTGAGCAGTGCGAGTCTTGTGGCTGCAGAGAGTTTGTGGGTGAACAACGCACGTTTGACACGTGGTTTGATTCAAGTATCAGCGAACTCTTTGTGATCGGGTATCTTCGAGATGATGGATTCTTTAGGAAGGCTTTTCCAGCTTCATTGCGTCCGCAGGGCGTAGACATCGTGCGAAACTGGCTTTATTATTCTATCCTGCGTACTTTTCTGTTGTTCAAGGAACGCCCTTTCCGCAGTGTTCGGCTGTCTGGCATGGGCTTGGATGAAAACGGGGAGGCCATGCACAAGTCAAAAGGGAATGCTGTTTATCCAGAGAGCATGTTTGAGAAGTATGGTAGTGATGCCTTCAGATTCTGGAGTGCCGTTGAAGCTAAGTTGGGCTCAAACTACAGGTTCTCTGAGGAACGCGTTAAAGGCGCAGCTTCGTTCGTAACCAAGCTTTGGAATATAGCGCGATTCATTTCCTCCTTTCCAATCGTATTTGAGGGTTATGAGTTATCCGCGCTTGACAAGATGATGCTGGCTCAACTCAACAGCCTCGTCATAGAGTGTAAGAATGGTTACGATGAAATGGACTTTTATGTTCCAGCGAACGCTATTAGAGCCTTTGCTTGGAATGTTTTCGCCGATCATTACGTTGAAGCTGCGAAGTCGAGAGCCTACAACCAGTGTGGGGAGTTCGACGGGAAACTTCAGCGGGGAGCATGGTACACACTTCACACATGTTTAAGCACGATCATCAGATTGCTGGCTCCGATATGCCCCTTTGTGACTGAAGCGCTGTGGCATGAGCTCTACTCAAATGAGAGCATTCACTTGCAGCCGTTTCCAAAGAAGAAGAAAGAGTTTGAAAGTGACCTAGAAGGGCTGCTGCCTCAGTTGTTAGAGTTCAACACAACGATTTGGAAGTACAAGAAGGAGAAGAGTATTGCGCTGAGTCAGGAACTAAGAGCGACAGTCTATGCGAGGAAGGAACTGCATGTTTTTGCAGCCGATCTCAAAGCAATGCACAAGATTGAACAGATTGTTTTTGGTCAGCCGCCCCGCGAGGTTGAAGCGAAGGCGAAGGTGGTAGGCAGCAACTTATTTATTGTTGAGTGAGGGCGTCGGCTCAACCGCTGCGGTTTTCAGGGTTTTCATAGAAACTCGTTTAGGCCCTTGTGTTTTCTTGGTGTTTGTACTTGTATTTGTTCTGCGATTTGTATGCGCATTCCGTCGAGTGCGGCGATTGTTGGGATTCCAGTTTTCTGTTGCATTAGTTGAGCTTCGTTGTTGGGGTTTTTGGCTATCATTTGGATGCCGAGGTGTGTTAGAACTGCCATTTCAGGTTGAGCTTCTGAGGCTATTTTGATGGCGTCGTCGGTGGTCATGTGTCCTTTCCATGGGCTGCTGGAGGGTCGTAGTACGCAGAGGATGAGGATGCGTGTGCCTTGGTATGGTTTGCCTATGCCCTCGAAGTATTCGCTGTCTGAGGTGTAGGCGAAGCCTCCGACGTTTGGGGCTTCGAGGCGGAATCCTACTGCGTCTGGGTCTGTGTGCTTGGCTTGTGCCACGGAGATGTGGAGGTCGTTGATGTTGAATGTTGTGTTGGGTTGGGCGTCTATGGTTTTTTCTGGCATCTGTTGGTGATACTTGGAGATTGTGGGTTCGTTGCCGTGGAGGACGCTGTGTGCTGCGGCTAGTGTGCCTCTTTTTTTGGTCATGCCGTGTGTCATGGCTTCGATGAGGAGTGCGGCGTCGTTGCAGTGGTCTGGGTGGTTGTGTGATATTAGTATGCCGTTGATTTTTTGTGGGTTGAGTCCTGCTTCGAGTGAGTAGACTAGTGCTCCTGGTCCTGGGTCTAGGTGGATGTTGGTTTTGTTGTGTAGGATGCGGATGCCGGCTGTTCTGCGTTTTTGTGTTATGGTGGTGAATCTTCCGCCGCCTGTTCCGAGGAAGACGAGTTCTAGTGGGGGTGCTGGTGTGGTCATGTTTGTTGTTCTCATTGGGCTGGTTCTTGTGTAGTTTGTCTGTTTTGTTTCCTTTAAAGCTACTGTGGGGGATGCAAGTTTTATTTTCTGAGTGCTCTTTAACTTAGGTTCCTGAGTGGCTGGTGGTCAGTTGAGGTTAGTTATTCGTGTTGGTGGTTCTGTTGTGGCTTCGCCGTTTAATCCTGGGCTTATGAGTGAGTATGTTGATTTGCTGGTTGATTTGAAGCAGAGGGGGCATGTTGTTGCTGCTGTGGTTGGTGGGGGTTCGCTTTCTCGTGAGTTGATTCTGACTGCTAGGGCTATGGGTTTGGATGAGCGGTGTCAGGATGAGGTTGCTATTTCTGTTTCTAGGTTGATGGCTCAGCTTTTTGTTTTGAAGCTTGGT
>CAYLSJ010000087.1:0-5740 GCA_964386655.1 uncultured Candidatus Bathyarchaeia archaeon
CAATGCCCAAACTTGCTAGAAAAGCCAAACTCTTGTCTTCCTCGCCGCTCAGACCAGCAATAAAGGGTGTTGTAGTACAAGCCAAGGCTTTGTGAATAGGACGTGTTTCTCTGCCGAAAAACATCAAGTCGGTCTCAGTCTTCAAATAGCCTGCTTCTTCAGCATCAGCAACTATAAGAGCGTTTGGTCCACCAAGCTTTCTCTGCTCATATTTGTCCTGCAGATCGCCAAGCGCCCCAACAACAGCTACGCTAGCCAAGCTAACATTTTTCTTGTCCAAGGCTTTAGCCATAAAGTAGGCGACTCCAGCAGAGCTCAGATCCCGTGAACCGTCAATCTCGAATAAATGAGGATTAACATGAACGAAATTGAGGTCTGCCTCACCTACAGGTTGATGATGGTCAAGAATAACTAGCTCTTTACCCTTCAATTTAGAGTTCAAGACATCTAGGTCGCCGCTTCCAAAATCACTGAAGACTATAAGTGAGGGCTTACCAGCGATTATATTGTCGATGACGTTTCCATCTAGCCATCTTTCAATTCTTATGCGAAATGTTGCGTTCAGTCTTGCTAACGCAGAGCCGATTACGCCTGCAGCCGCCAAACCGTCAGCATCTAGGTGAGAAACAACGTGAATTAAGCCGCCTTCATCGACACGTTGCTTTACCACGGCTGCTGCTTGAGCCGCAGCTTTCAAAAAAGATTCGATTTGACCATGGCTTTCCAGGATTAATACACCTAGACCAAACTGGCGGTTTTAGCCTCATATTTCCAGTCTGCTGGCAAAACGCCTTCGCGCTTATAGTACTTAGCAAGCTTGTGAATCTTAGCTTCCACGTTCTGGAGAGAGCGAATATTGTAACTGTCCTTCTTATTCTTCTCAAGATGGACGACTAATCGGGAAGCCTTCCTCAACAGAACTTCCAAATCCTCTGGAATGGACGGAGCCAAATCCGTCTGCTTCATGATTTGTGTAACTGTTCTTCCAGCAATGGGCTTAGTCAAAGGGATACCATATTGATCGCGCAGAATTACACCGATTTTGCTTGGGCTCTGTCCCTCTCTTGCCAACTTGACAACAAGAGACTCTACTTCTTCAGGCGTGTACTTAGCCCAACTTGGAGGACGCTTGCCCACAGGTCTAGTTGAGTGAGCCCTGCCTCTCTCGACTTTTGGCATGACGTTTTCACCATAGACTCTAAAACAGCGATTGCCTCGACATATTTAAAACTTCGCTTGAGCAACCAATAATGTCACTCAGAAGAGAATAGCAGAAGAGATCCTTGGACACGGCAACTTGAACATGCTATCTACGCGTTTTCCCATGATTTAGCTTCAACTGGGCATGATACTCCATGTACCATGAACCAAAACTGCGCAGAGCCCTCGCCCTGTGGGAATATTTGTTCTTCTCCATCTCGGTCATTTCCGCGAAAGTCCTTCCAACCATCGCTGATGGTTCAAAGATTGGGTCGAAACCGAAACCATGACTTCCGCTTTCTCTCAGAGCTATATTTCCTTCAACTTTGCCACTGAAGCATTTAAGTAAATTAGCGTTGGCGGGGTCGGAAAAAGCCACGCAAGAGTAAAAGTAGGCATCGCGCCTAGTGACTTCCCCAAGTAGCTTCAGGATACCTTGATTGCCAAGCGTTCGGTAGACATATGATGAGTAGGGTCCTGGAAAACCGTTGAAGGCGTTGATGAAAAGCCCAGCATCCTCCACAAATATCGGCATGTTGCATTTTTTGGCTGCTTCTGAGGCGCTGGCTTCTGCGATTGCGTCAATGCGATCAGCTTGAATCTCTGTTGTGTCTTGGTTGAGCATAGCTGTTGAGATACCGAATTCCTTAAGCACATGCCTTGCTTCATGGAATTTGTGCACATTGCCTGTGACAAAGAATGCGATCTTACCTTTCCTCAACGTAACGTCCCCTGCGCTCTATTTCCTGTATCTTTTCCAAAACCTTAGCTGCCTCTTGTTTCCCAACGCTTCTTGCGTATCCAGCTGCAACTGCGCCAAAGCACTGTTTGGCAAACACATGATGCGTGCTCTGAAGAGCCCTCTTCATCAAATGGAGATCAACACCACGAATCTCCACCTCGTCTGAATATTCGCCCAACCCGAAGTCCACAAAATAGACATTGCCAGATGACGTGAGAATCATGTTGGATGTAGTCAAGTCGCCATGGATTATTCCATGCTTATGCAGGCGACCTATTAATGTGCCAATGTGGCGGCATAGGCGCAGTTTCTCTTTCAGAGGCAGAGTGTTGAGAACCTGTTTAACCTGTTTGCCCTCGACATGTTCCATTATAATGTTTGATTCAGCTAGGTCTATCATATAGATTGCTGGCGTGGGAACTCCAGCTTCCTTGGCTTTGTGAATGAGCATGGGTTCATGAAGCGTGCGCTGCGTCCTTACAGCTGAGTCGAGTTGAGGAAGTCGGTAGGCTTTGGGCAAGCGTCGTTTCATAACAACCTTTCGCCCATGCCACTCTTCCAGATGTAGGTTGGCTTCAGCCCCTTTTCTGAATAACACGTTGCGTTTCTCACTCTCCCTTTACCCATGGAACTGGCACTTGGTCTAGACGCCATTTCAACCTAACCATGCTCCTTTCAACAGGGATAACCAAGCCGTATTTGTAAGCCAAGGCACCTGTCCAAGCAATCATTGCTCCATTATCCACGGCGAATTCTTTCGGCACAACATTGAAGCGGGCATCATGTTCATCAGCGACAACCTTAAGCATGGCTTGCAGTCGCCTATTAGCCGCAACTCCACCTGTCAGCAAAATCTCAGATTTCTCAGTATGCGCCACAGCACGTTCTGTCACCTCAGTCAGCATAGAAAACGCGACTTCCTGAAGGCTGAAGCAAACGTCCTCCACACGATGTCCTCCGCTGCGCAAAGCCTCGCTTACAGCTGTAAGTAAACCACTGAAGGACAAGTCCATGCCCTTAATCGTGAAGGGAAGCGGAATCAGCTTCTTTCCAAGGCTTGCCAATTCCTCAACCATGCTACCAAAAGGATTGCCCGTACTCTGTCTCAATCCGGCTTCTCGCGCAAAGACGTCTAGGCAGTTTCCAACCGCTATGTCTAAGGTTTCGCCCAAAACTCGGTAATATCCATCATCATAAGCTGAGACTATAGTGTTACCGCCTGAAACATACAATGTAACTGGATCTCTTACGCCTGTTATAAGCTTGCCAATCTCAATGTGAGCTACACTGTGGTTCACGCCAACTAATGGAATGTTAAGGTATGAAGCTAACGCCCTCGCAGCCGTAGCCCCGGTGCGCAGACACGGCCCCAAGCCAGGTCCCTGCGAAAAGGCTATTGCTCCAATTTGGCTTGTGCTTATTCTCGCTTTTTCAAGAGCCTTCCTTATCACTTCACCAGCTGCTTCTGCGTGATGTCTTGCCGCTTCTCGGGGGTGAATTCCGCCTTCAGCTGGCATGAAGCTGCTGGTAACGTTGGCGAGTATTTGACCTTTGGATGTGGTTATTCCTGCGCTGAAGTCGTCGGCTGTTGATTCTATTCCTAGCATGCAGCGTGGTTTCAGGTTTTTTCTGTGCAAGTTGTTGTGGGCTCCGGATTATGTTGTGGAAACACGTAGATTTTTATTCCTAAATCGCATACATATATATTGAGTATTGGAACGCGGGAAGACTTCGAGGATTCGACGGTATATGCCTAAACGTGATGACTTGGAATACAAAGCCTTGCATTATATATCGCATACACGTAATCAAGGCGTGCTTCAATCGGATTTGTGGCGTAGGTTGGGCGCTAGTAGCCGTGAAGGCTCTAGGATAGCTCTGAAGCTTGAGAATAAGGGTTTGGTTCGGCGTGAGCGTGAGCTTCGTAGTGGGCGTTGGACTTATAGGTTGTTTCCGAAGCGTCAGCCTCCGTCGATTAATTCGATTATGGAGTGCCCGTGTTTGATGTGTAGTAATGATCCGCGTTGTGGGGCTTTTGGCTCGGTTTCGCCTATTGCATGTGTCACTTTGACTGATTGGATTCATGTTCTGGCTAAGGGCCAGATGGATCCTTCTGGTGACAGTTAGTTTTGCCTAAAGGTTGGGTGCGGGAGCGCAAGAAGGATTATTTTTATCGTAGGGCTAAGGAGGAGCAGCTTCGTTCTCGTGCGGCTTTCAAGCTGTCTGAGGCTATTGAGAGGTTTGGTTTGATTAGACCGGGTGATGTGGTTGTTGATTTGGGCGCTGCGCCAGGCGGCTGGATGCAGATGGCTTTGAAGGCTGTTGGCGGCTCTGGTTTTGTTCTGGGTGTGGATGTGAAGTTTGTTGAGCCTTTTGAGGCTGAGAACGCGCAGTCTGTTGTTGCTGACATAACTGAGCCTAGTATTGTGGATGTTGTTCGTGGTTTCTTGCCTGATGGTTGTGCTGACGTGGTGGTTTCTGATGTTTCGCCTAATGTTTCTGGTGTGTGGGAGGTTGATCATGCGAGGCAGGTTGATTTGGCGAGGCGTTCGCTTTTTGTTGCGGCTAGTGTGTTGAGGAAGGGGGGGAATTTTTTTGTTAAGGTTTTTCAGGGTGATATGTTGGATGGTTTTGTTTCTGATGCGCGTCGTGAGTTTCGTGTTGTGCGGTTTCTTAAGCCTAGGGCTAGTCGTAAAAAGAGCAGCGAGTTGTTTTTGTTGGGTTTGGATAAGTTTTAATTGGTTAGTATGGCAGTGTGGCTTCGGCTAGGGCTGTTTTTTCTTGGATTTTTTCTGCTGCATATTGCGTTAGCTGTCTGAATTGGTGTTCTGTTAGGATATTTTTGGCTCGGGCTAGGATTTCTAGTATGATTTCTTTGAAGACTTTGTCGCTGCTGCTTGTTTTTGCGTCGTCGATTAGTTCTTTGCATGCTGTGAATAGTGTTTCATTCATTTTTGGTTCAGGTCTCCTGTTTTTAGGGGTTTGTAGGATGATGTTTTTGAGGCTAATAGTTTGCGACGTGGGAATCCGTATTGTGAATATTGAGAAGGTGATGGACTTTTGTATTGATTTGAGGCGTCTAGGGCTAGTCTGAGTGCAGAAAGAATTTTTTGTGTTGGAAGTTAGGCTTTTTGTTTGGTTTTGGGCGGCAGTTCATGGTTCTATATGATGTTTCTGGGGCTGTTGGCTGGTGTTTTGATGGTGCTTTCAACATAGTTATACATGACGTTTAATGTTGTTAAGCGTGGCTTTTGCGCATGTTGCGGTTTGCGGGAGGAGAAATTTCAGAAGAAGAAGGGATCAATGACTTGGCGCCTTCTTCTACCTCTGTTGAAAGGCGTTGTGTAGCTGAAGCTGTGCGAGTGTCATCGTCAGAGCTGTTCCTAATGACGACATTATCCAGAATGTTGGGCTGCGGGCGGTTTGGACAGTTGTAGTTGAACATGGAAACATAGACTGTTTGTTTGTGTTGAAGGGGCTGGGGATTCTATGGTTTCTTGCCTATTATCTGAAGGTGTCCTGCGAAGTTTGTTAGTGACTTGTCTACGCAGTATGCTAGCTCTATTTTGAGAAGTCTGTTGCGGGTTTTTGGGTCTTTTTCAAGTTTTTTTAGGGTTTGTTCGTTGATTTGGTGCATGAAGACGGGTGCGCCTATGATTTCGATGACGGTTAGTCTCGCTTTTGTGAAGTATTCGGTTAGTTCTTGCCATGTGAGGTTGTGTTGTGGGAATTCGTAGTCGTATGAGATGCTTGTTCTGAGCAGTCGTTCTGCTTCGCGTATTTTTCCTGCTTCGATTA
>CAYLSJ010000088.1:0-1350 GCA_964386655.1 uncultured Candidatus Bathyarchaeia archaeon
GGTAGAATACGTATGCAGCTTTCGTTAGGCATTTATACTTTTTGCAGAAAGGTGTCCTTGCTCTACCGCTTTGATAACTCGCGTGCGACACATATGAATCCTAAACATGCAACTGCGATGAGCAGCACGCCGCTAATATCCATGAGAACAAGACTAGCGCTCCAAAACACGATTATGTTCATCAACACGTCGGGCAAACCATAGAATGGTCCGGTCCACGGTGATTGCCATATCCAATTCCAGAAGCTCATCGAGAGCACAATTGAACCTGCAAGTGCGCCTAGTCCATACACTAACGCAATTAGAAGAGTAAAAACATGGGAAATCGGCAATTCTTCCTTGGAATGACTGAATATCGCGTGTGCTGCCGCAGCTATCGGTGCAAGAGCAACAACAGCGCTCTCCAGAATCGTCAATGCGAGAAAGGGTCCTGTGAAAGGAATATCCCAGGCAAAGACCAGGTCGAGTACATGAAGGTTGAATATGGCGTAAGCTAGTACACTGCCACCTGCGATTCCGATAACCGAGCCCGCTAACTTGAAGCTTGGGTTAGGCGAAGTATAAAGAGCAGTGCTTGCGACCGCAATTAATGGGGCAGTCGTCAGAGCTAAAGTGGCTAGATTGGCTTCTGACAGCAATAGCGTGGAACCTACACCTAAACAAAGCAAATAGAAAGAGGCAATTGATACTCCGAGAAACGCTACGCCTTTGACCTTGCCATGTTCATAAAACTGAACCGCGGCGAAGACGAAGAGCACGCCAAGAAATGCGGAAAGTGTTGACGCTATGAGGAACATGATTCTACCAGAAATGGCGATCACATTGGCCTGAGAGGATATAGGAATCGAGGAGACGGAATAGCCTAGCAATAGGGCTATTGGCGCATTGATGAGAACATAGCCTATTCCTAACATTGTTATTGCTGCAAGAGCCACTTTCTTAAACAACCGTTCGAGACGGCTCACGCTGGGTTCTTCAGCTAGGATAGGTGTGAATCTAGGTTTCTGTTCTTGAAGAACAACCTGTTGGCGTTTGCCCATGACGTGTTGTTGCCCAACCATCTCTATATAACACATATGGATGCTAAGTATGTATCAACGATAACCATTCATGGGTGAAAGCGCAAGGGTCAGAACTGAGGTCGTTGGGATAGATACTGAGGTAATGGCAATTGTCGAAAGGGTTTGTCAGCGTTCCTCTGCTTTATCTCCTCTATCAGTTGTTGAAGGCTCATTTTTCTGATTTCCTTTCGTTCTCTGTCTCGCACGGAAAGAACGTGTGAGTCTAGCTCTCTTTGACCAATGACTAGCACGTAGCTTACCCATTCCATCTCTGCTTCTCTGACCTTTC
>CAYLSJ010000088.1:1450-5613 GCA_964386655.1 uncultured Candidatus Bathyarchaeia archaeon
TCCTTATCTGTGTAGGCGAGAGCCACAGTGGCAGGCTTGGAGTCTTCTTTTTCAGCGCCGCATCAAAGACTGTGTAAAGATAACGCTCTATTCCACCTAGTACGGCGGTGTGCAAAATAGGTGGGTATATTTCTTCCTTTTTTTCATTGGTATACTTTATTCCGAATCGCTTTGCGTTCCCCACATCGATTTGGACTGTTGCAATCTCTCTTGATCTTTTCAGCTCGTCGGTTATGTGATGTTCCACATTGATGACCCAATAATATTTCCCTTCTGGAACGAAGTGCAGAAGACCAGGTCTGTTGTCAACTCTAACCAGCTCTTTCATGAAGTCTTTGTTTTTCTCAAAAAAGCTTCTAGTTAGATTATATAGCGAAACATAATGGTTGCCAAGTTCTCGTACTTTCTCATGGATTTTTCTGTGAATCCTAATCGTAATGGCTTTTGCCTCCTCAGTGTCTTTGCAGAAAACGTGAAAATCAGGCATGTAGAATCTACGCAGTCTGAACCCAAGCAACGTTTCACCCGACTGTTCTAACCGATAGCTGTCTGCAATTTCGAACATTCCGAAGGGTATTTGCTTGTAGCTAATTATCCAATCTTTTAACATTGAAAACTGTTGGAAGCATGCCGCATATTTGAGAACAAACTCTTCCTTGTCGACTCGTATGGTGTAGAGTCTCTCGCCAAACAAGTCAGCATGCTCCTTTATTGCTGGAACGTTCAAGTTGAACACGTTTGTGCCTTTAATGGAGAAACTTGGTATATCGAGCTCGTTAACGCTTTGCCAAGCATAATCTCCAGCCAAGTCCAACATCAAGGCTGCTTTGGGACCGTATCGCATGTGCCCAGAATCAGAGCTAGGTTCCCATTCAAACCCGAATTTCTTCAACACTGAGATGATGCGGGGCTCTCCGCCCGGCGCTTCTTTCCTGAAAACTTCTTTCTCAACCAATGTTCTAATGTCTTCTTCTCCTGCCTGAAATCTGTACTCATTTGGATCAACGGTTTCACCGTCTAGTTTCAATAGCAAGTGCTCAGGCTTTGGAGTTTTCCATCTCTTAATCTGCTTCTTTTCTTTAGCTGGTTCTTTTGGAACTATGACCTTGGACTGCTCGGCTAATGGATGTCCCTTGATGGATATTGTGAACTGCTTGTTCCAGCCAAACGGGCTTCGATAGGTCTCAAGGCTGACCGCTTTAGCTTGCTTTTCCATTGCCTTTAGAATACGCAAGGCTTCAGCGGGCTTTGCCAGGTTTGTGCTCAAGTGGGCGTATGGATAAATCAGAATTCTATTTGACTTCAGAGTCTTCAGTGATTCTTTAACCTCATTTATTGCCTGTTTGGCGACTTTTTCATCGTCGCCTTCCTCGACGCATGTGAACAGGACAACAAGGTCGGTCAGTTTGATAGGTTTCTTTTCAGTCTCCTCGGCCATGGTCACCTCTTTCTTTATCGGCGTGTATTCGATGAAGTCTGAGTGCAGTTGCAGAATCCTCAAGTGTGTCTACTCCGCGTCTTCCGATAATTCAATGATAGAATGAGGTTTCTTCAAATTAGTCTTGCGTTCATGGTTCTCTGTTTTCAAGCTTCTAGAAGAGAGTGTGTCACGCTTAAGTTCTGCCCGGCACTCCGTGTCTCCATTTTTCCAGAGTTCGGTCTTTCTTGGTTTCCTTCTTGAATTCCTTGTAGTGTTCTCGGCAGAGGTAGGACCGTCGGGATTCGCTAACTTTCAGCCCTGCTTTCTTGACTTTGTCTGTTTGAAGTGATCGAACAGCTTCATTGCTGCATCCTGTTACGCTACATTTCACACCCTTGTCTATCCGACCCAAAAATCCACACCGCCTAGTTTACTCATTTTTCATATGCCTTTCAGATATATTTCCCTAGCTCTTGCATAAACTTCTCCTTTATTGCCAAAGCGTTCAGGCCCAATGCCTTCAACAATGAATGAAGCTGCTGCAGATCCAACGCAAGCACACCATTCTGGATCTTTTCCGCGTATGTATTCAGCCAAGAATGCGCCTATGTAGGCGTCTCCTGCGCCAGTTGGATCAAGAATGACTTTGGGCTTGCAGGCTGGTACATTATAGAGAGCGTTTTGAAAAAGAAGAGTTGAACCTCGCAGACCTCGTGTCGCAATGACTGCTGTCACGCCGTAGTCCGCTATTTTTCTTGCTGCTTGCTTGATGTCAGTTGTTTCAGCTACGATTTTCATTTCGCTTTGCGACGACTTGTAAACGTCAACTAGCTCTAGAATCGTCTTCTCTCTCCAAGGTTTTAATCGGGCATTTCCATGGGCATCGAAGTCACGTAGAAATCCTTGGGGGTCAAGCGCTAAGATGCGAGTTAGCTTTCGCAGCTTTGTGACAACATCTGAGGGCACTTCGTTAGCAATCGGACCCACATGAACAGCTTGAGCTTGTAGCCCATGTGGAATATCAGCCGTCGTAATAGAAGGTGCCCGTGCCTGGAGTTGCAGTCTTCTTTTCCATTTATCTTGATATCTAAGGGCGAAGCGTGTGGTTGAGCCTGTCGCAACTTGCCTTAGCCCTGAGAGGTCTACAGAATTCCTTCGAAGCCAGCTTACATATTCCTCTGGAAAGTCATCTCCAACTGTTGAAATCACTGAAACCTTTGCATCTAGTCGAGTAGCAGCCACTGAAACGTATGCTGGAGGACCACCTAATGCTTGTCTTGCAGGTTTTATCTTTGGCGAGCTTATGGAATCTATGGCAAAGTGTCCAACAGTAACTAAATCATAGAGCGTTGAAGCTTTCATTGTGGAAACATCTATAAGCATGTTAACTCAATCGATTTATAACTCAATACCGTGAGGACATAGAAGTGCCCGTAAAGAGAAAAAGCCGAGGTCGAGCAAAAGGTGGAAAGGGACGAAGCGACCTCGTGCAGTGCAGTGCGTGCGGAGCCTTGGTTCCATCCGATAAGGCGAAAAAAATCTCAAGACCGGTGACACTGGTTGAGCCCACATTAGCCAGAGAATTGCGTCAGAGAGGCGCCTACTTGCCTATGCATGTCGCAACCAAGTATTACTGTGTCTCATGCGCAGTGCATCGCGGCATCGTTAAAGTTAGGGCTCGAGACGACCGGCGAAGGGCTTGGAGACGACCTAGATTCTAAACGACTGGCGTTGCTGAGGCTTCCTTTTTCCTAGATGCGTTTCTGAAGTAGACGGCTCTTTGGACCACGGTTGCATTCGTTAAAATGGCGAGTAGAAGCACGCTCCAACGTAAGGTATCATGCCATAATAAACTGAGGAAGCTTGCGAGTACAAGTATGATTATGCGTTCGGCACGCTCCGCCAAGCCTATCGTTTCCATTCTTATGCCAGCCGCTTCAGCTCTAGCACGACTGTAGCTGACCAGCAACGAACCCATAATAGCTGCGAGCCCCCCGAGCAACCACAATGGGGAATCTGCTGTCAGCCAGCCTAGAACAATGCCGATCAGGATCAAGGCGTCTGCGTATCTGTCGAGGAGCGAATCGAGGAAGCCGCCGAATAGCGTAACTTGGCCGTAGACTCTTGCTAAGACGCCGTCTAAAGCGTCAAAGAACCCTGAAACCAATAGTAGAGAGGCAGCAGCGATCAAGAAGGTGTCGTTAAGCTTTGAATTCGAATACAAATACGCAGAACACATAGCCGCAAGAACTCCTATGAAGCTAACATAATTGGGTGTCAAGCCGATGTCGTGGAAAAGCTTAGCTTCGCCCACCATTAGCTGCTGAATCCTCTCTTTGAGTTTAGTAAGCACTTGTCAATCCTCAGTTACAGAGATGTAGGTCTTACAATATTTATTTCATCACTATTCCGCTGCTGCCATAGAGCACCTTCTATGTAGAAAAGGTTCGTTCTTGAGCCACGCCTCGTCGCACACGGACTGCCAAGCCTCTCTTGAATGTCTTCATTTCCCAACCAGTCAAAGATGCTTTGCCAACCGCCAATACCTTATCATTGCTGCCTAAAACTGTGACTTCATCTTGAGGTCGAATCTCTGCGCCAGCGTCGATTACGTGTTTGGCAAAGACGCTCTTGCCTTTAGCGATGAAGGGCTCTGCTTCTTCGGAAACCTTAACCCATAGACTCATCAAACTTGCCTTTCTAGCTAGGCGTTTAGCGCCTTCAACTGTGATGGAGTACATGC
>CAYLSJ010000089.1:0-2542 GCA_964386655.1 uncultured Candidatus Bathyarchaeia archaeon
GATTGCCTCGCTACGCATGTGCGCTTGGACTATCCTCTTAACACGTGGATTATTTATACCATTATCAGCCTAACATCTTCCTGACTCGCATTGACAGAGACCTACTCATCCGAAGCAGTCAAAGAATTCGTCCTTAGAAAACTGAGGCTGACCCCAGACACTCTAGGCAAAAGCAGAGAAGACGTTCCCTCTATAGTCAGTGCGATAGGCGGTCTTCAATACGGCGGCCACAAAATCGAGCTCTTCAACCGCTTCGAGAACTTCAAACCTGAATGGTTCGACTACTGGTACGAAAAACATGCCCTAATCGAAGGTCATGTCCTGCGCGGAGCCCTAAGAATCACCACAATAGATGAATACCCATACTACTTCAAGGCGACAAGAACCGTTGCCAGCAGAAGAAAATACCAAAAGTGCCCAGCATCCCTGAGTAGAAATCATCTTGCTGCATTAGTCTTCATATCATCAAACGGACCCTACACACCCTCAGAATTCACGAAGCAGTTCAGCGCCAAATACCCCCAACTCAAAAGCGTCTCAAATAGACTCCTCTACGACCTGTACAACTATGGAAAAGTCGCCCGAATGGGAAGAAAAAACCAGAAGCCACTTTTTCATGCAATCGAGAAGCTTCCATACAAGTTAGACATGGCACAGCTAAGCGAAGAGAAGGCTAAAACATGGTTGTTCCAGAAATGCCTCAGCACATTCGGGCCATTTAGCCTAAAAGACGTCGCGCATTGGATCGGATGGAACCTAACGGAAACAAAAGACATCCTCAATGAACTCTTAGACCAAGGAAAAGTCGAGGCTGTAAGAATGGGTGATTGCTCAGACACCCTCTATGCAAGAGTTGAAGACCTAGGCGAGCTAGACGCACTCGGGAAAAATCTGCCTAATCACTCATTTGTAAAGATACTATTCAATGATGACGCGTTGCTGCTCGGATGCTACCGACGCCTAAAAGAACGGTTTGGCTATGCTTGGAGATATCCCCAACTCAGCGAAGGCATAGTCTGGAAGGCAGCCATATTGTATGGGAGAGAGTTGATAGGCGAAGCCATTGTAGACATGTATGCAAAATCCCCGATTTTCAAAGTCAAGAAACTCCTGTTGCGCAAGGAATTTGCAGTCAAAGATGTCCTGAGAAAGATAAGAAACGAGTTTGCGCGACATGCAGAATTCCAAAACAAGAACCTGTCCATGACTGCTCCTACACGTATCCACTAGGCTTAACAGAGATATTATTGCTGCCTAGGCACCTCTCCTAAGCATGTTTCTAAGCATGGCTACGAACTCATTCAGTCGATCTATGCTGATATTTTCTCCAACTACGTGACCTCTGTTACCTGGACCCATTATCGCAGTCTTGATTCCAGCCATGTGGTACAGGTACATTGAGTCAGTTCTTCCTAAACCTACACGTAGTTGCGGTCGATATCCAGTAACGCGTTCAGACGACTCCACAATCAGTCTAACAACCTCTTCCTCTTTGTCAACGATGTAGGGAAGCTGCACATTAGGGCTGAACTCGCATTTCACGTTAATATCCTGTAGGCTGCTGAGCGTTGATTGAATAGTCTGCATTACGTGTTCTGGTTTCTCGTTGGGCAGAATTCTTCTTTCACAGGTTATTTTGCATTCCCCAGGCACGATATTCATGGCTCTACCGCCTTGGATAAGGGAGACGTTAACAGGCATTTCTCCCTCAAAATCCTCTAGCCTGAACTTGCCCGGCGGAATCTGTCTCAACGCAGTTATGACCTTGACCATGTCGTATATGGCGTTCCTTCCCTCATGAGGCGTAGATGAGTGAGCCTCTTTTCCTATAGTGGTCACGGTGAAGGACACTCTTCCAGTGCATCCAAGGTTCACAGTCCATTTATCGTCGCGCACAGTGGGCTCAATGTTAATGCCGTAATCAGCCTTGAAACACAGGTTATTAGAAAGGAAATAAGGCATGCCCAGCAGTCTCTTTCCCCCACGCTGAATTCCATTGTCCTCATAATTCACGAACTGCACGATTAACTTGGCAAACCTGCAGTCATCTAAGCCTGAAAGAGCGCCTAAAGCGGCAGCAATTCCTCCCTTGGCATCAGAAGCTCCAAGCCCAATCAACTTGCTGTCCTCCTGCTTTGGTGTGAGTGCATCAGACCATTCGTTAGAGGGCGGCACAGTGTCGAAATGCGTGTTCATGAGAAAGATTTTCTCGCCGTCGAATGTTCTTTCACCTGTAACGTTACAGAGATCATCAGTTTTAACCTGAAAGCCCAGCGCCTCCAGCTGGTCTGACAAGTAATGGGCGCAGTCTTTCATGCCTTCTTCAACTTTGTCCAGCGTTGTCTGATAAGTTGGAAACTCTATGAGTTTTTTCAGGATTTCAATGGGCTTCATGTCGCCTGAGACCTCTTCTTCACGATGTGCAACTCAAAAGTATCATGCTACGGGTTGATAAAACCTTTCAACAGGAAGCCTGAGCCGTTCTGGAATGATTTTAATAGTGGTTCAGTTATATCATCAGCTTCCAAATTCATGGGAGCTA
>CAYLSJ010000089.1:2642-5509 GCA_964386655.1 uncultured Candidatus Bathyarchaeia archaeon
TCATGTCAGGACTCTACGATGTGGTGATGGTCGGCGGAGTCGAAAAAATGACTCATCGAAAAACCTCTGATGTCACTGAGTACCTTGCCATGGCATGTGACTACCCGTTTGAGCAGTGGCAGGGCGCAACTTTCCCAGGCTTATTCGCCATGGTAGGCCGAGCACACATGCACAAGTATGGCACGACTGAGAAGCAGATGGCATTGGTGGCTGTTAAAAATCATCTCCACGGTGCAATGAATCCCAAGGCACATATGCAAAAGGAAATCTGCCTAGAGGACGCACTGTCTTCACGAGTTGTGGCTTGGCCGCTCAAACTATATGACTGCTCGTTGATAACCGACGGAGCCAGCTGCCTCATTTTGACCAAGCCTGATATGGCGAAAAAATACACGGATACCCCCGTTCACATAATCGGGTCAGGGCAAGCGAGCGACACTATCGGGCTATACGAGCGTGAGAACCTGACAA
The DNA here is from genome assembly GCA_964386655.1 of uncultured Candidatus Bathyarchaeia archaeon. GTDB lineage: Archaea > Thermoproteota > Bathyarchaeia > Bathyarchaeales > Bathyarchaeaceae > DATETJ01. The sequence continues at coordinate 3,114 of CAYLSJ010000089.1, forward strand.
ACTTAGATGCGGGTCGCCTAGCAGGAGAGGAAGCCTACAAGATGGCGGGAATTGAGCCTAAAGATGTTGACGTGGCTGAAGTCCACGACTGCTTCACAATCGCTGAAATCGTAGCGTATGAAGACTTGGGCTTCTGTCCACAGGGCAAAGGTGGCTGCTTAGTCGAGGAGGGGCAGACAGGCATCGATGGCAAGGTTGCGGTTAACACAAGTGGCGGATTGAAAGCTAAGGGGCATCCTGTAGGCGCGACGGGTACAGCTCAAGCCTACGAAGTCTACCTTCAGTTGACTGAGCAGGCTGGGAAGAGACAGGTGAAAGGCGCTGAAATCGGATTAACGCATAACATTGGAGGCTTGGGTGCTACAGGAGTGGTCAATGTTTACAGAAGGGGATGAAGCAGGTGTCTGAAGTTCGACCTTTCACGATTGAGAGTTTCTACAAGTTCGTTGGTGAGGGCAAGTTGATGGCAGCCAAATGCAACAGCTGCGGAGCCATAATCATGCCGCCTCGGCCAGCGTGTTCAAAATGCATGTCCAAGGATTTGAAATGGGTTACAGCTAGCAATGAATGCAGACTGCTCACATACACTGTGATTCATGTCTCACCGAAGGAATTCGAATCAAAGGCGCCTTATGCCCTTGGTATTGTGAAATTAGACAGTGGGGGGCAACTCTTAGGGATGATTCGAGACATCGAACCTGCTAACCTTCAGGTAGGCATGAAGCTGAAAGTGGAGTTCGATAAACCTTCGACCCCACAGCCCTCCGTGCCGCCACAATGGCCGCAGTGGCCGCGATACTACTTCAAACCATTATAGAGTTAGAGCCTCCTGTCCTCACCACAAACTATATTATCCCGTTGACATTGCTCTCTGCCGCAGAGACACTTCAAGACAGGGAAGCCGTGAGTCCTGATGAATGTCAAGGCTGTTGTGTTTGACCTCGACGGAACAATCACAGACTTCAACATCGACTATAAATCAGCGAGGGCAGAAGTCATACAATTCCTCATCAATCAGGGGTTTCCGCAGTCGATTTTTTCCATGAATGAAGGCATGTTTGACACATTAAGGAAAGCTGAAATCTACCTGCAAAACCACCGCGTCAGAGGCAAAGCCTTTTCAAAGCTTAGGAAAGATGTCCTAGCAATTATGGAAAAATACGAGATGGAAAGCGCCAAATCAACACAACTAGTGCCAGGAATACTTGAAACGCTTCATGCCCTCAAGAAGACGAAACTTAAACTTGGGCTGTTCACTGTTAGCAGCCGAAAAGCCACTGAACACGTGTTGTCAACCTTTCGGCTGAAGTCTTTCTTCCCGACTGTTGTTACAAGAGATTCTGTCAGCTCAGTAAAACCCAACCCAGTGCATTTGGAAGCAGTCTTAGCATCGTTGAAAGCCAAGCCTGAAGAAACCATCGTAGTCGGCGACAGCGTCCTCGACATGAAAGCAGCCAAAGGACTCAACATATTCGCCGTGGGCACGACAACAGGCTTCGCAACAATGGAGCAATTAATCCAGGCAGGAGCAAACTGCCTAATCTCATCACCGCTTGACTTAATCCAACTCATAGAAAAACTCAACACGCAATAAGACCGTTGCACATAGTGATGATTTGTGAAGCTGCATCTCCTCTGCGACGGCTTTTTTACATTAGATAAGAGCTTTCTGGTTTACATGAAATATGCGGGGCAGCCATACCGAGCAGCATTGAAATCTCTGCTAATTCAGACCCAAAAGGAAAATATGCTAGTCGACACGGGAATTGGCAACATTCCTGAAAAATATCGAAAATTCTACTCCGTAGAAAGAAAACCTGAAGAGAATCTAAAAAAGCAACTAGCCCAGCACGGCTTGAAACCTGAAGACATCACCAAGGTCGTGAATACACATCTCCACTTGGACCACTGTGGCAACAACATCTTATTCCCAAGCGCTAAATTCATTGTTCAAGCCGACGAGTTCAAATATGCCAAAGAGCCAGAGCGATTTCAGGAAGCAGCTTACATCAAAGAGCTGTTCGACATCAAAACCAGCTATCAGCTTATCAACGGCGAACACAGGATTAGCGACGAAGTCTGGGTGATTCCAACCGCTGGGCACTCGATTGGACACCAAAGTGTAGTCATCAAGGCTGAAGACAAGAGTTATGTTTACTGCGGCGATGCAGCGCCACTGAGAGAGAGCCTAGAAAGGAGAAACATACCAGGCGTGCTCTATTCCGCTCATGACGCCTTAGAATCAATTGACAGACTAAGAGCCATAAGAAACGCGGTCTACATATACTCACACGACAATGAGCAACTAACGCTTTAGAAATGGAGCCCCGGGCGGGACTCGAACCCGCGACCTACAGCTTTCTTGGCGATGAGCCTACAAGGCTGTTGCTCTACCT
>CAYLSJ010000090.1:0-1579 GCA_964386655.1 uncultured Candidatus Bathyarchaeia archaeon
CAGGCTGGACTGCTCGCAGGCGTCTTAGCGCTTGCACAAGGAATAATCACAAGCTTAGGCATGCTGTTCTACGGCATCAGAACCTGGATAATCGTCTCGCCTCCGTATCCTCGACTTGTGTCAACGCCTCCACTGATTGCTCTCGCCGTCACAGCTGCTGTGTACCTTATTCTTGGCGTGGGCATGATCAGAAAGAAGAAAGAATTCTTCCTGCTAGCCATTTTTTGGGTGCTAATCGAATCTGTGCTCGCAATAGCCAGCCCCTTCTTCATGAACACGCATTACTACATCATCTCGCTACTGACACTGACATGCTCCGCGTACTATTATTACGCAAAGACAAGAACCCGATGAACGTACCATAACCGTCTAGACCTCAGTCAACATAGAAGTAGTAGTCAATAAACACGCGCACAGACTTCTACTTCTAGACAGAAACCAGCCTCCATAACATCACAGCCAACATGAAAGAAGTTGAACAGTGCAGTCTTGCGTGTTCAACAACTCAAGAACACACACAGCCCCAGCATGCGGGCGTTGATGTCACCGGGAACACCCTGACGACGACGCTCGCACAACTTCAGCCGCTCCCATACGTGATGATGATGAAACAATAGCGCAAGTCAATACCACCACGCGCACAGCTTTCAGCCACATGTGCCACGACTCACTCTGCCTTCAACCCGAAATGATGCTCGAGCACATGATGATACACATGAGGCGGAGCCAAAGCGTCCAACGCCTTCTGCACCACCTCACTCATAGCAGGATGAATATGCATCGCTTGAAGCATAGGCTGCGCACTCCGCTCACGCGTATACATGAGGTTAATTACTTCTTGTATGAGAATCGAAGCGTAGGGTCCAACAATGTGAGCGCCTAGAATCTTCAACGTGTCCTTGAGAACGATAATCTTCACAAAAAAGTTCTCCTTGTCAATACCCATGGCTTTACCCTTAGCTGTATCAGCATACCTATGGTTGCCAATCAAAACAGCATCCCCCCCAAACTGTCGTACGGCTTCTTTCTCACGCAACCCAACACTAGCAACCTCAGGATACGTAAAAACCGCATGCGGCACAGCATGATAATCCGCCTTCACACCGCGCTTCAAAACAGCATTGTAATACACAATCTGCGCATCATAGTTTGCCTTATGCTTAAACGGAAACCTACCAGTCGCATCACCTAACGCCCAGACCCCAAGCTTAGATGTTTCTAAGAAATCGTTTGTAATAATCCAACCTTTCTTGTCAGTTTCTATTCCCGCTCGCTCCAGATGCAGGATGTCTGAGTTTGAGCTTCTGCCAGTAGCCACCAAAATCTCATGAGCGTTTATCTCAACCGATTCTCCAGTTTCCCTGTTGACAGCAACCAGCTTCTTCAAGTTGTTTCTCGTCTTTGAGACTTCGCGCACCACATGGTTTGTCATAATAACCATGTGTTTCCGCAATTCGCCCACAGCTATAGCAGACACCTCCGGCTCCTCATCAGGCAAAAACTGCGGATTCCGCCCAATAACCGTGACCTTCGAACCCATAGCCGAGAAAAAGTGCCCATACTCAGCAGCAATGTAACC
>CAYLSJ010000090.1:1679-5507 GCA_964386655.1 uncultured Candidatus Bathyarchaeia archaeon
TCTATCGTCCGCACAACCTCGGCAGGATAGAGCAAGATCTTGGACGGAATGCAGCCGCGTGTCAGACAGATGCCGCCAGGCGCATCTTTATCAATAACAGCGATTCGCCAATGCGGATTCTCCTGGAGAACAGCGTTGACGATTTCCATCCCAGAACCCGTGCCAATGGCAATCAAATCATACTGCTTCAAGTCCCAACACCGCGAGATTTGACACTATGGAAAAGACGCCAGACCCTATAAAATCATTTCACCTTGCTTTCAAAACCTATTACGTTTGGGATCAATCCCTAGCAAAAGCGTTAGCATATTCTTGGGATTGGGTCCCCTATTGGCTGCATTAAAACCCTCTTTCCACCCACCACAGTCTCCAAAGCCACTTCACTGAACTGCTTTGTTGCTTCTCCGATAATCTGAGCGTTCTTTCCTTCCTTTGTATCTCTTAACACTTGAAGCACGTCCTCACCCTTCTGCGGGCACACGCCTATGATCAGTTTTCCTTCATTTCCAACTTCCAACGGGTCTAGGCCCAGCATCTCACAGGCAGAGCGTACATCTTCTCGAACAGGTATCTTCGCCTCATGCACAAGTACGCCAACTTTGGACTTTTGACACCATTCATTCAATGCGTTAGATAAGCCGCCACGCGTAGGGTCCTTCATGGCGACTATTCCACCAGCTTCGCTCAGTAGCCGCATCACGACTTTATTCAGCGGCGCCACATCCGACACGATATCACTGCCGAACCCATAGCCTTCACGACTCGACAACACAGCTAATCCATGGTCGCCGATGGTGCCAGACAAGATTATCTTGTCTCCTTCACGTAGGTTCGAGTCGAGCACCCAGCGGCTGTCGAATTCGGGTCTATGCTTCTTTACTACGAGTATGTCATGTTCTAGGGCTTGACTCCGCTTGCCAATCCCAGACGTGTTTATGACACAGCCGCCTAACACGCCTTTCTCCACAACCTTAGTGTCGCCAGTGATCACGTAGACTCCAGCCTCTCGGCAAGCTTGCGCCATGCTGCGAACAATCTGCTCAAAATCCGCTGTAGACAATCCTTCTTCCAAAACAAAGGCAGAAGTCAATGCTAAGGGTTCAGCACCCAATGCTGCAATGTCGTTAACCGTGCCAGCTACAGCCAAGCGTCCTATGTCACCTCCAGGAAAAAACAAGGGCTTAACAGCGTGGGAATCCGACTTGAGAACGATGTCCTCTATCACGGCAGCGTCGTCTAGAGCCTCTAATGGAACCTCAGCACCGCTGCCGCCTAACTCCTTCAGAATATAGCGTTTAATCAACTCGTTTGTAACTGCACCACCAGCACCATGCATCATGGTTATTCTCTGTTCCATACGTGTCCATTACTCCTAGAGCAAATATGAGGGAAATGCGAAACACTTAAGCCATATCCTCCAAGAAGCGACACCTAGCTCCAAAACTGGGAAAAGCAGACACTAAAAGCAGCACCGCAAGTGAGGAAATGTAAGCTTTTTATGACAGTTTACATTTGTAAATATGTTCTCAGCAGCCCACAACGAGCAGTCCAGAATAAAGGAAAGCGGTGCACAATGCCGATAAAAGAACTCAAAATCGACAACCAAGGCGACCTTACTATACAGCGTTTTCTACATGCCAAACATTACGAGCTTACTTTGAACAAGACTCTGTGCGTGGGCTGCGAAATCTGCAAGACAATATGCCCCAGAGAAGCCATCGAAGTAAAAAAGCAACCAAAACAACAAGGACAAAGAGCACAACGCCCAGCATTCGATATTAATGCCCAGAAATGCTCATACTGCGGCATGTGCGAACCCATCTGCCCATTCGATGCAATACGCGTCAAAGTGGATGGACAGCATCTTGTATCAGTTGTCGAAAAGGAATCCTTTCCGCAACTCATCCATGAAATAGAAGTGGATGAAACCAAATGCGGATTAGACTGCGTTGAATGTGAAAAAGCATGCCCGCTCTATCTCATTAAAGTTAATTTAACCACACCAGAGGGCAAGGAACTCTCGGATAAAGAGGCAAAATTGTACGAGAATAAGAACAGTCTCAAAGTGCAGGTTGACATAAGAAAAGAGCAGAGTCCATGCTGCCGCCTATGCGAAGTCAAATGCCCTGAAGGCGCAATACATGTACGCAAAATCTTCCACGGCATATTGAACATAAACGTCGAGAAGTGCCCACCCAACTGCAAAGACTGCCTCGACGTGTGTCCAATTCCTGGCGCCCTGTTTCTCGAAGGCGACGGGAAGGTTAACCCAAACGCTGCGTTCTGCGTATTCTGCGGCGCCTGCAAGATCGTGTGTCCAGCTGAAGGCGCGCTTGTCGTGGAGCGTCGCTCTGTTCATCACACTCCTGTCAAATCTGGCGCTTGGAACAAAACTATTGAAAAGCTAACATCAACTAAGGAGTACTCTAAGGAGAGCCAAATGAAACGAGCTGAAAAAGTGCAACAGTCCATTGAACGAAAATCCCTGCTCAGAGGCGTGGAAAATGTCTGAGGAAACACCTAGAGTCGGAGTCTTCGTCTGCCACTGCGGTCTAAACATCGCAGGCGTGATTGATATCAAAGCTCTTGTAGAATACGCCAAAACCCTGCCCTACGTAGCCTTCGCAGGAGACAACCGCTACTCATGCGCTGATCCGGGGCAAGAGCAGATTCGAAAGGCGATTAGAGAGAACAAACTCAACCGCGTAGTTGTGGCTGCTTGTTCCCCGCGTATGCACGAAGTGACTTTTCGCAAGTGCATTAACGATGAGGGTCTGAACCCGTACTTCTATGAAATGGCTAACATCCGTGAGTTTTCTTCATGGGCTCACAGCAACATGCCTAAAGAGGCTACAGAGAAGGCGAAAGACATTGTGAGAATGGCTGTGGCCAAAGCTGTGTTACTCAAGCCTCTGCAGGTGATTGAGGTTCCAGTGACGAACAAGGCGATGGTTGTGGGCGGCGGCATCGCAGGCATGAACGCTGCTCTAGACTTGGCGGATATGGGCTTCAAGGTTTATCTGATTGAGAAAGGCGAGAGCATCGGCGGACACATGGCGCAGCTGGACAAGACTTTCCCAACCTTAGACTGCAGCATCTGCATCGAAGGACCGAAAATGGTTGATGTCAATCGCCACCCCAATATCACAATAATATCCAACGCTGACGTCCTACGAGTCGACGGCTACGTAGGCAACTTCAAGGTGAAAGTGCACAAGAATCCACGCTACGTGATAGCCAAGAACTGCACAGGATGCGGCGAATGCCGAGACGTGTGCCCCATCGAGTATCCAAATGAATGGGACATGAACATGGGTGTGCGCAAAGCCATTTCAGTTCCTTTCGACCAAGCTATTCCACTTCTCTACACAATCAACAAGGACTATTGCATCAATTGTTACAAGTGCGTTGACGCGTGCGGCGCACGCCAAGCAATCAACTTTGAACAGCAGCCTGAAGACATCGAACTGGATGTCGGTGCTATCGTTCTGTCTACAGGCTTTGACATCTACATGCCTACCGACGATCCATTGTTTGGCTACGGCAAATACGACAACGTAATAACCGCCCTTGAGTTTGAACGACTAATTCTAGCCGCTGGACCAACAGCAGGCAAAGTGCTACGCGCTTCAGATGGGAAAAAACCGCACAGCGTCACGTTCATTCAATGTGTTGGCTCACGAGACATCAACAAATATGAATATTGCTCAGGCTTCTGCTGCATGTACGCTCTGAAGAATGCCATTCTACTCAAGGAGAAGTACAAAGACGAGGTTGAAGTCTACCTCATGTACATTGACATGCGCTCTAACTTCAAAGGCTATGAGG